>CASEAD010000068.1 GCA_949285775.1 uncultured bacterium | reverse complement strand
CAGTAATAACTTAAACATATTAAAAGAAATAATAACTCCCCATAACAAAGATAAAATTCTATCGTTCTTTAATAGCATCGGCATATATCCCAAAATAAAAAATGGATACTATTACCCAAATTCTAATCAAGCCATAACCATTAAAGAAGCTCTAGTCTTAGAAGCCACCCTAAAAGGAGTAATTATTAAAACAAATACTACTGTAGAAAATATAGAATATAAAGATAATAAATTTATAATTACTACCAATACCAGCATTATAACATGTGATAAAGTAATCCTATCTTCAGGATCAAACGCTAATCCCAAAACAGGTTCTGATGACTTTAGCTACCAAATATTAAAAAAATTTAATCACACAATCATACCACCATTACCAGCCTTAACACCATTAACTTGTAAAAACTATATCCTAAAAGAGTGCAGTGGCGTAAGAACTGACGCTACTATTACAATGATAGAAAATAATAATCTAATTTCCTCTGTAACTGGAGAACTTCAACTTACAAACACGGGTATAAGTGGAATATGCACTTTTCAATTATCTGGCAAAATATTAAGAAGTATTAACAACAAAAACCAAGTAAAAGTAGCAATTAATTTCTTACCCCAAATAGAATATAATAATATAAATGACGTAATATCATTCTTAGATAACCGCCATATAACAGTAAAAAATAGAACCATATCTGAACTACTAGATGGCTTACTTAACTATAAACTAGTTAATCAATTACTAAAAATATCTAAAATAAACAGAAATAATACTTGGAACCAACTAAGCATCAAAGATAAAATAACCCTAGCAAACAATCTATCAAACCTAGTATTAGAAATAGAGAACACTTACTCATTCGATAAAGCCCAAGTCTGTACAGGAGGAATAGCCCTAACAGAAATAAACATAAATACAATGGAATCAAAAAAGCAAAAAAATCTATATCTAACCGGAGAATTACTTGATGTAGATGGAGAGTGTGGCGGATATAACTTATCATTCGCCTGGTTATCAGGAATAATTGCCGGTACAAATGCAGGAGGAAAAAAATATGAAAAATAGATACCAAAAAGTAAAAAAAGCCAGTATTTTAGGAATAATAGGCAACTTATTCCTACTTATAATTAAAGGTATAATAGGTTTTATTACCCAAAGTCAAGCAATGATCGCCGATGCCTTCAACTCCGCTAGTGATATCTTCTCATCTCTAATGACATTCATCGGTAACAAAATCGCCAGTGTTCCCAAAGACGACGACCACAACCTAGGTCACGGCAAAGCCGAATATATTTATTCCATGCTAATAAGTATCGCTATGATATTAATGAGCCTAAAATCTTTAATAGATTCTTCATTATCTCTAATAAATCAAGAAAAATATACTTTCTCAATCTGGTTAGTTATTGTCTGTATAGTAACAATCATTACTAAATTATCTCTTTATATATATACTAATATTCTATCTAAAAAATATAATAACCTCTTAATAAAAGCTAACTCTATAGATCACAGAAACGACTGTATAATAACATCCCTAAACTTAATATCATGCTTATTAAGCTTATTAGGTTACTATTTCTTTGATGGCATCGTAGGAATTATAATTTCTATTTGGATAACTATAAGTGCTATAAAAATATTTAGAGAGTCTTATGACGTATTAATGGATAAATGTATAGATATAGATACCAAAAATAAAGTCTATGACATAATCAATACTCACCCCGAAATAAAAAAAGTAATCCACTTCAACTCTACACCAGTAGGATACAAATATCAAATATCATTTACAATCTATGTCGATGGAAATATGTCAACCTACGAAAGCCATAAAATAGCAGATACCCTAGAAGATGAAATAGAAGAAAGCATCGAAGAAATATACTTAACAGTAATACATGTAAACCCATTTGACATAGATAACGATAATGAAGAGTAAAAGAAGTATTAAAAGGTATCAATAAAGATATTTTAGATTACTAATTAAAAGTACATTTAAAATGAGACTGCTGAAAAAGTTTACAAAGATTATTAAGGCAATCGCATAAAAACTTTACGTAAACTAAAAATTAGAATACGGAATGATATTGAATATAAGATTTTCAATATTTTTGAAATCACTTGTATATCGTGTTATTTTTTGCTTTAATGTAAGCTTTTCACCCATAGATGTATCTAATCTAGCAAGATTAAAAACGATTTTTCTAATCAAGGATAAATTGTTAATTGAATTGCCTTCACGATTTCTAGAATGATCTTCGTCCATAATTACATCTAATCTCCAATGTAAACCACACTCAATATTCCAATGTTCTCGTGTG
>CASEAD010000067.1 GCA_949285775.1 uncultured bacterium | reverse complement strand
TTTACAAAATTAATAACTTCACTCAAAATATAAGTATAAGCATATGTTGTAAATTTAGTTTCTACATTTGGTATATAGTTTTTATAAGCTTTAATCACACCAATTGCCGCTACTTGATATAAATCTTCTTTTTCATAATACTTAATATACTTATTAATAATAGAATATATTAGCCCTTCATTATTCTTAATCAAATCATTAAGTTCAATATTTTGAATAATTATCACTCCTTAGTTAGACAATTGTAAAAATTACTATGCTATAACTAAACTTTAAGTGATCATTTTGCAAATAAGTATCACAAATTACTCACCTCACTTTATTCTTACCCTTTGCAAAATAAATTTAGCACGTATTTAACAAATATTAAAGCTAATCGACAAAACTAGAATATATTTTCCTTCGACAAATAAATCTATTTTTATCCCCCCTACTTATATTATTATGTATATTTTAAAAAAATCCTTTAAAAAAAATAGTATTAATTAAAATACTATTAATCAAATTCCAACAAAAAATCTTTAAACTTAATTGCAATATCTTTAGGAAGTATTTCACACAACTCTTCTATACTAGCATCCTTCATCCTCGATATAGTATGATATTTCTTTAACAACTTATTTTTTCTTACCTCTCCTATACCTTCAATATTATCTAAAATACTAGAAAGACTACCCTTACTTCTAATCTGCCTATGATAGCTTATAGTATAATTATGTACCTCATCTTGCATTTTAGTTAATAATAAAAATAAATTACTCTTCTTATCAACTTCAATTACCTGAATAGGATCTAACCCTACCAATTCATTAGTACTATGTTTATCATTTTTCTTTAATCCAGCCGTTGGAATATCCATATCAAGCTCCCTTAAAACTTCTCTTGCTACATTTAATTGCCCAATGCCTCCATCAACAATAATTAAATCAGGCCTTTCTAAATTATCTTTTAATACTCTAAAATACCTCCTATATATAACCTCTCTCATTGTACCATAATCATCATTAACATCATTAGTAATTTTAAATTTTCTATAGTCATTCTTATAAGGCTTACCATTTATAAATACAACCATACCCGAAACATTAAAACTACCAAATAAATTAGAATTATCAAATAACTCTATTCTTCTAATCTTATCTATACCTAATGCATTTTCTAGTTCTACTAAAGCTTCATATGTTCTCTCCTCATCCCTACTAACTAAAGTCATTTGTTCATTAAAATAATTTTTGGCATTCTCTAAAGCTAAATCTAACATCTTTTTCTTCTTCCCTTTAATAGGAGTAATAAAATTTATACCAAAAGCTTGCTTTAATACTTCCTTATCCACAATATCAGGTACAATTACCTCATGAGGCTTAATCTTATGTTTATCATAGAACTTAGAAATATAAGTCATTATCTCTTCTTCTAAATTATCTATCATAGGAAAAATATCACTATTATGATCTAACAATTTCCCCCCCCTAATAAATAGCATCTGCATAGATAAATAATTATTTTCTGTATAATACGCTATAATATCTCTATTAAGATTATCATCTAACTCTACCTTTTGTTTTTCTAAAGTAACATTAATATAATCTAACATCTTCTTATATTCTAAAGCTTTCTCAAACTCTAATTTATTTGAATACATCTCCATTAAAGATTTTAATTTATCTGTTATAATACTATGATTACCATTTAAAAAAGATATTATTTCATGTTTCATATTATCAATAACCTCTTTATCAATATTTTTCGTACAATACCCTAAACACTGACCAATATGATAATATAAGCATTCTTTCTTCTCATAATGTTTACACTTTTTTAAAGGATAAATCCTATTAATCATATCAACAACATTTCTAGCAGCCGTAACATTAGGATAAGGGCCAAATAACTTAGTATCCCTTCTTTTCTTTATATTAGGATTCCTTACAACTAATAATCTAAATACTTTCTCATTAGTTACCTCTATATAAGGATAACTCTTATCATCTCTTAATAATATATTATACTTAGGATCATATTTCTTAATAAGATTAATCTCTAATAACAAAGATTCTAATTCACTAGAAGTAATAATATATTCAAAATCATATATATCTCTAACTAACATAGCAGTTTTTCCCGTATGAGAAGACTTAAAATAAGAAGTTAACCTATTCTTTAAATTCTTAGACTTACCAACATATATAATTATACCCTTCTTATCCTTCATTAAATAACAACCAGGTTTATGAGGTACTAATGCAAGTTTCTTATCAATCATTAACTTTCTCTCCAAACTTCATACCAATCTTTTAATTTATCTATATTATCCACTGCTATATCTTTAATAAAATTCCATGTTAAAGAAAAACTACTCTTAAGATTAGATAAACCCTCTTTAGCACTATTACACAACTCACTATTATCCTGACAAACCGAAACCGTAATATCTAAATATACCTCCATTACCTTTTCTTTTATATTAGTATAAATCCTACTACTAGTGGTACTTATCTCTTCTTTATAATTAGGAAAATACTCCTCAATCTTAGAATCAATCGCAAGCGCCATAGAAAGAACTTGTAACTTAGCAGCAGAACTTAACTCCTTAAAAGTCTTATTACCAATAGTACCATCATAAAAAAGAAAATCAATAACTGTTACAAACCCACTTTTAATACTACTTGCTAAAGAAGAATCATTATTATAATTATCCAAGTTATTATCAATATTTCTAACATAAGAAACAACTTCTTCATCACTATATGTAGTTGTATTAGGAATAGTTTCTTCGGTACTAGTTATATTATTATTTTTAGCATCATCTATATCATTAGTAATATTTTCATTAGTATTATCTTCTTTATTATCTTCAATAGTAAAATTAATAGTCTTACTAACAATATCTATACTTTTTACATTAGCAGTAATTGGTGAAACATCATCATCTATATCATCAATAACAATAGATAAAACATCATGCTCATCTATATCATCAGTTACATTTAATTTATACTCTATATTATTAACATCTTCTACTATTATATAATCATCTGCTTTATATTTAACAGTAGCAGTTATACTTTTAGAAGTATCTTTAGTTAAATTTTGATAAAATAAATAACTAATAAAAAATAATACAAAACCAAACACTAAAATTACTAAACCTAACTTTAGATAATCAACTCTATTCTTCATCAGTAATACTCCTCCTTTTGCACAATATTATAACACCCTTTTAAAGAAAAAACTAGCAATTAATAACTTAATATATAAAATAAAAATAATTACTTATAGCATCTCATGACCATATTTATTACCACCATCTGCTACCTGATACAAAAATGTTGTACTAGTAGAACTCCTAAACTCTAAAAAATCATTATTTCTTACACCACTTAACCCATCCTCTACAGCTTGAATTACTGCATCAGGAATTTCCACTTCATCATCATAATATTTTTCATAATAACCATCAAAATAGGCTGCAAATTGTCCTTTCGCTGTAATAACTGATATAGGATCACTCCCACCCCAATTACCTTCATCACATCTATTTAAAATAACACTTACAACAGCCAAAGCATCATCATAATCATTAATAGCCTCAGCAGCCACTACTGATTCTAATAATTTTATTTCATCTGCTGATAAATCATAAGTCTGATTATTTAAAGTCAATTCAAATTCTCCAGTAGAATTAGGATAAGTTTGTCTCAATTCTTCCAACCTTATTTCTTCGATATTATTTTCTAATTCTACTGTCCTTGCTTCATTTAGTTTCTTAGTATACTCTTCATAAGTAATACCTTCAACATTAACAACAGATCCATCATCTTAAAGATAAAATGTTGTACCATCACTAGCAATAGGCCCAGGTCCAACAGTACTTACAGATTTTACATCCTCATCTAAATCAAAAGTTTCAACTACTTTTGCCATACTTAAAGGTGTAAAACTATCATGAGAAGCATTAATCATATTCTCTAATCCTTCTAAATCTAAATTTTCAGGTACATTCTTAATTGGTTCAATCTTTGTCATAATCATCCTCCTAACATTATTACCTACATTCTAATTATATCAAATAATTATAATATTGTAAATTTATTTATAACTGCCTTTTAAACATACACAACAATAACTAAATTATAACTTTTACTATTATAACAACATACCCTCGAACAAAACTTATATTTGGGCATAAATATAATACAACTAATTATCTTTACCACACCAACTATAAAAGAAAAAAACATAGAGTAAACTCATCAATATTAACTAGTCTATGTTCTTATATTTAATATCATAAACACTAGGCCCACATATACAATTACCATCTATATCAAACCTAGATCCATGACAAGGACAATCCCAAGTTTTTTCTACCATATTAAATATTAAATTACATTTTAAATGAGGACAAATATTATATACTTTGTGTTCCACCCCTCTATCATCTATATATATACCAATCTTCTTATTATTTTCCGTAATTACTTTTACATTTCTATAAAAAGAATAATTCTGCTTTATTTTACTTAAAATATAAGATGTTCCATTATTTATATTAAAAAGCAATAACTTACTTATACAATAAGGAACTCTCTTAGGATTAAATAACTCTATATAATCATTTTTAATACCCAATATCATATCACTTATAACTTTACCAGAAATAGTCCCATTAGTCATCCCCCAAGTATTAAAACCAGTAGCAACATATAAATTATCTTTAACAACACCAATATAAGGAATATAGTCAGGAGTAATAAGATCCTGATTAGTAAACCATGTATATATATCTTTACTAATTAAACCTCTTTGATTACCTAAACTATCCTTATAATATTTTTCTTTATCATTATATTTATTTATATAATGTGAGTTATTTACATATAATAGATATTTCTTATTATTAAGATTAATAGTTCTAATAGAATGTGTAGGATTACCAGTATTAATAGCGTTAAAACTAGTATTTATATTACTATTTGATACTACCAAGAATGATTTCTCTATAATACCTTTAAAAGGTATAAATAAGTGTTCTGTAAAGAAAGGATACTGAGTACACACTATAACTATTTTAGTAGTAATCTTATTATTATCAGTTATAACTTCATAATTTCCCTTACCCTCTTTTATAGATAATGCTCTAGTTTTTTCATATATCTTTACTTTTTTATTAATTATTCCTTTTAAAGCAGTTAAATATTTATAAGGATTAAAAACATAGTTTCCCTCTATTTTAATAGAATACTTACAAGGAAAATCAATAGGTAAACTAGAACTAACCTCACATTCAATATCATTCTCCCTATAAAATTGTTCTTCTTTCCTAATATCTTCTATTTTATTATCACTTTCTGTAAAAAGATAAGAAGGAGACACTTCAAAATCACAATTAATCTTATTATTACTTATAATACTTTTTAATATTTTAATAGACTCTAATTGACTATCCAAATATTTTTTACCAATATTCTTCTTCATTTTATGGTAAATACCTTCCCTTACAAAAGATATCTTTGCACTAGAATTAGAAGTTATTCCTAAACCAATATAGTTTTTATCTATTAAAGTTATATTATAATTACTATTCATTAAAAAGTACGCTGTTGATAGACCCGCTATACCTCCACCTATAATTAATATATCTGTACTTATATCTTTATCTAATGATTTAAATAACTTATTATTTTTTTCTAATAACCAAATACTCTTATTTTTCATAGCCCTCACCTATATTATTATGGAATTTATTACAATAATTACTCTTATTTTATTGATTTTTATATTATTAATTATTATAATGTAGTTAAGGAAGTGATAATATGGCAATGTGCATACAATGTGAAAAAATGAATTTACAAAAAACAAATGAATATGGCGAGGCTTTTTGTGAAGATAAAGATCGTTATTACGATCCCTATTCTGGTGCTTGTAGTAATATTGTATTTAGTGATAGTTCTTTAAGAAATAGAGAAGATGAATATGAAAAAGGAAATAGTTCTAGTTGTTATCTTACTACTGCAATGTGTGATGTTTTAGGGTATGATGATAATTGTTATTACTTAAAAGTATTAAGAAACTTTAGAGATAATTATATGATGAATAACAGAAATTATTTTAATTTATTAATAGAATATGAAGTAATTGGTCCTATTATTAGTAAGTATATTTTAAAAGATAAAGAAACTGCACAAATTATGTTAGATGATTATATATCTAAAACTATTATGTTTATTCAAAAGAAAGATTATAAGAGAGCCATAAATATCTATATAGAGATGGTAGAATTTTTAAAAGAAAAATATAATATGACAAATTTAATAATAGATAACTCTAATCTAAGTTTTCAACCTAATTTAAATAAACATATGATAAGAACACTTGCTAAAGAAGCTACTATTATAAGAAAATAAAAATTGATAATTTTAAACATAAATAACCTATTTTATATAGGTTGTTTTTTTGATGATAAAAAAAGAAGATATTTTAATCTTCCATAGCGTTAGTTAATCTTTTATTTTTCTAATAGCCAATTATGTATTTTTAATTATTATATATTTTGATATGCTATCTTAATTCTTTAAACCACCATCTACTCTAATAATTGTATTATTAATATATTTACTATCATCTGTTGATAAAAAATATATTACTTTAGCAATTTCTCCTGGTTCAGCAAATCTATTTAATAATATTTTATTTTCTTCTTCTTTTATTTGCTCTTCATCCAAAAACTTATTCATATCTGTATTAACCCATCCAGGTGCCACACAATTGACATTAACGTAAGGTGCTAAAATAGTAGCAAAATTATGCGTTAAAGATATAACTCCTGCTTTAGATGCATCATAATCCATACTATAAGGATAATATGTGTCTATTCCATTAGTACTACTAACATTAATTATTCTACCACTTTTATTTTCTAACATATGAAAAGATACATATTTAGAAACTAAAAAAGTACCTATTAAATTAGTATTTAATACTCTCATAAATTCTTCACTAGTTTTATTTTCTAATATATTATCAATCGCAATACCCGCATTATTAACTACCACATCAATATATTTAAACTTATCTATAATAATATTAAGCATATTTATAACATCTGGTTCAATAGATATATCTGCTTTAATAGTTAATACATCTACTTTATAAGTATTTTCTAAATAATTTTTTAATTCTTTTGCTAAATTATCACTATTTAAATAATTAATAACTATATTATAATTATTCTTAGCAAATTCTATTGCAGTACTTTTTCCTATCCCTCTAGTAGCGCCTGTTATTAAAACGGTTTTCTTCATCTTATCCTCCTATTATATTTAAATAATTAATATATATATTATTATCTAATTTTATATATTTATTTTCTTTTAGATATTTTATTCTATTATCATTAAAATCTATATCT
>CASEAD010000066.1 GCA_949285775.1 uncultured bacterium | reverse complement strand
CAAAGGAGTCCTAATCTCATGCGACATATTAGATAAAAATTCTGTCTTAGCATTATTAGCCCGCTCTGCATTACTCTTAGCAAGCTCCAATTCATTAATTAACTTAACATCAGGATTCTCAATTGTATGATACATAAGGAAAACAATAGCAGCCTGAAAAAAAGACATTAAAGTCAATTCAGGATAAATTTTCTGAATAGTAACTACAAGAATACCAAAAAGCACATAAAACAATAAAGGAACATACTTTTTTTCAGTAACTCTCTTCAAGTTAGTCAATAAACAATATAAAATAACTAAAATAAAACAAAAAGATATGAAATAATTTACATTAACACTAACTCCATAAGAATAAGAACTAACTCCATCATTATAAACATAAATAGGTAAAACAAATAGAATCAAACTTACAACTATAGCAATAATAGAAAATAATTTTTTAAATCTAGTATAAAACTTTTCCAAAGAAATACAAACAACATAAGTAGTAAAATTAAATCCCCATAAAAAATAATATATAATATAACACCTTGCTATAAAACTATTTATAATAGACTCATCCGGTAAAAATTTGAAAGTAAAATAACCAATTATATCAATTAACAACCCTATAATAGTAATAATCAATAATCTTGAAAATATCTTAACCTCAAAATTAGGACTATTTTTTTTAAGTAAAAATATAACTAAAATTATAGTCAAGAATATAAGACTAGCAAAAGATAAAGTCACACTAAAATTCCCCATTTTACTCCCACTCCTAACACTATTTCTTCTTTAACAAAGTAAATTCTTTACCAGAATCACTCTTTGAATAATCTATTGAATATTTTTCAATTAATGTTTTTTTTACTACCTTTCCACTCATATTAACTGGCAAATCTTCTACAAAAAACCAATCATAAGGAATAGCAAGTTCATCTAAATTATTATAACATTCCGCAATAAGTTGCTCCTTAACAAAATCCTCTTTTCCAATATATTCATCTTTTAAAACAACAAACGCTACTGGAACCTCTTGCTCAGAATGATGTTCAACTCCAATAACATAACATCTCGAAACATATTTTGAATTTCTCAAAAACTCTGATATTTTATTTGGATGAACATTAAAACCACATCTCATAAAAGTATCTGAAATTCTATCATCAAAGAAGAAATGTCCAGTCTCATCGTAATAACCCAAATCTCCAGTATGAAGCCAAATTTTTCCATCACTATGTCTTTTTAATGCCATATTAGTCTCGGATTCATTATGCAAATATCCTTTCATAACTGTTTCACCAGTTACACATATTTCACCTATCTCATTATATCTTAATTCTTCATCCGTATTAGGAACAAAAACTGACATTGTAGTTAAAGGTAATGGTGTTCCCAAACTTCCCATTACATAATCGCCCTTAGGACCTGTAGCGCCTCCCAAACACTCTGTAGTTCCATATCCTTGACGAACAAAAATATCTGTTTTATTTAATGTTTCTTCCACATTTCTAGACAACTTTGCACCTCCAGAAATAGCATTTTTTAATGGCCTTAACTTTCCACTTTTAAATAATTCATCATTCTTAATATATTCAAAATGAATAGGACCTCCTGTAAAATGATCAGGGCCTAACTCATATATTGTTTGAGCAATTTTATCAGTTACCAAATTTGGAATCATAACAGAAGTTAAACCAAAACAACCACTATAATGCATAACAGAAAAGCCATAAGAAATCGATTGAATTAAAATATCTAAAATCTTATCTCCAGCAGAATAATTAACTCCCGCTAATAAATGTTGATAAGCTTGACAATTAACACTCTCATTTCTAATCATAACCCCTTTGGGTATTCCAGTAGTACCACTAGTTCCAATAATAGCAGCAATAGAATCCTTTTTATAATATGGTTCCAATTTAACAGAAGATTTACCAAATTTACGAAACTCATCCCAAGTAATAATATTAGAAGCATATTTAAAATCACTATAGTTCTTAAAAGGCTGTTCTTCACCCTTTAATTTTGCAACTCCATTAACAAGTTTCTTTAAATAATTTGGAATCATACCCGTACCATCTGTAACAATAACACTTTTAACATGACAATTATTTAATACCTCACGATACTTTTCATAAAAATCAGTAAATAAAACAACCTTATCAATGCCATTATCAATCAAAATCTTTTCTAAAACTTTTGGAGGTAAACTAGGTAAAATTGGATAAGAAATCCCCCCAACATAATTAAGGCCATAAATTGAGCACCTAGATTCGGGAATATTAGGTAATATCATAGGAATTATCTCTCCCTTAGTAACACCCAATTCATCAAAAGCATATGCCAATCTCTTACACTCTTTAATATAAGAATCATAATTAATTTTTAAGTCCCCTTTATCATTTGGAATATACATAGCAGTTAATTTTTTCTTATCTCTCGTTTGCTTTTCCAACATTTGAAAAATACTCATATTAATATTCTTTTCATCAAATTCAAAACTATCATAAATGGGCATCCACATCTTATCAATACTCGCATACCCAGTCATAGGCCCATATAACTCCCCTAACGCTAACTTTCTCAAATATAAATCCCTTAATTTCTTCTCATTAACAGATAAATTACCAATACTAGTCTTATATTCTTTTAAATCCATATTTACATACACACCTTCCTAACAAAAATTATACCATAATTAATTAATAAATTAACAAAATTAACTAATATAATAATAATTTTGTCCTCTAAAATAACATACCTATCTATTTAATACATAAAACAAATCTTAAAATAAACATATAAACACTATTCATAAAATTATTAACTACAAATAAACTATATATCTACTATCTTTCCCTTACACTTACCACAATCAGAACAACCAT
>CASEAD010000065.1 GCA_949285775.1 uncultured bacterium | reverse complement strand
CCACTCTTTATTATTAAAGTATCTCCTACTATCTCATATTCAAACTTATCTTCCATAACTATCACCAAACTATCCAGTTGTTTCTTATTAATATATCTATACTAATTTATTTTCTCTATAGAATTAAAATAATAATTATTATTATCATTTATAAAAGTATATCTATATTTATTTAATTCATTAGTATATTCTACTATATTTTCTCCATTATAATTATCACTTATTATATTATCTTCTACATCGCTTAAAGTATTATCTATTGTGTTATATATTCCTAGAATAGTTTCTATTATTATATTATTATCTTCTTCATATATATTAGTTATTTCTTGTTTTATTTCTTTATTAATATCACATTCTATATCAATAGCCATATAACTATCATTATTTTCATTATATATAAAATTAAGACATTGATAATTAAAATTCTCCTCTATATAATTATTATCATTAAATATTTTATTATAATTATCTTCTAGATCTTTATTACTAACCATAATAACACTATTACTAGAACTAATATTACTACTATCAACTAATAAATAAGCCATATTTAATTTGACATTATTATCTATATTGCTTATATTATAACTTCTATCATATAAATAACTATAATTATTATTATCTAAACTAGTATTAACCATATCTAATAAATAGCTATATTCTTCTATATACCAATCTAAGTCTTTTTCTTCTTCAGTAGTATTATTTTGAATAGTATTATTGTTATTAATAGGTAATATACTATTAATATTAAAATCATCTAATAATAATTTAGTTTCTATTCCAATAATAATTAATAATAATAAAATAATAATATTTCTTTTTCTAATAGATATATTCTTATGTTTATATATTCTTTTTTCCATACTATCTAATTTATCTTTAGTATTAGTATCTATTATTTCAAGTATTTCATCTTCTAAATTAATCTTTATTTCTTGTTTTATTTCCTCAACTAACTTCTTTTTATCTATTTCTAATTCTTTAGATAAAGTTTCTTCTTTCTTTTTAGCCATTATAAGCCACCTCCAAATATAGGTTATATTCTAACATAATATTAAATATATTTAGTTAAAATTACATACTAGTTTATAAGGCGGGAACAACTAACTATAACTATGCTAAAAAAATTTTTCTAATTAAAAAGACACTATAAAGTTTAAACCTTTATAATGTCTTAATTATTTTCTCTTAGAGGTTTGACTATTGCCTACAACACCAGTATATCCTCTAGGACTACCATCATATTTAAATGAATTACTTCCAGACCCTTTTTTCTTAGCTTGTTCTATTGCTTTTAAGCGTTCTATATTACTTTTTACACCTTGTTCTAGTTTTTCAATAATATCCTTATCTACTTGATTATCTTTACCAAATAAAATGCCTATTCCATTAATAACAGAATTAACAACCAATATAAAGTCATTATTTCTACCTTGGTATATTATAAGTATATCTTTTAAAATACTTTCTTCTTCTGGAGTAATAATATCCATATTCTTTTTTATAATTAGAAATGGTATTAAAAAGTCTTTTAATTCTATATTAATTCCTTTTTCTTTTAAAATATTTCTTCTAATATCTTCCATTTTAGATTTTAATTGACTATCCATATCTTTAAATAGGAAATCATATATATCAGTTCCATTTTCGTTTAATACCCTAGATAATCTATAATAATAATTTTCGTATTCCTTAGTGAATCTATCTTCTTGCATTTTTTTGAAGTAGCTCATTGTTTCAGTTGCTTGCTTAGTAGCTACTTGTCTAGCTTTTACAGCGCCAGGAGCATTCCTTAATTCCTCTAATCTACCTTCCATATACCTACTTTTTCGGTCAATTTCTTGCAACATAGAACGCAATTCTGCTCTTTTTTCTCTTATCATGGCCTCCCCTTTTTTAAGTTGTTCTTCTCTTACTTCCATATTACTTCGCCACAAGGCTCTATTTAATTCGCTAGCTTCTTTTTCATATTGTTTAAGTAATTCCTCTTTTTCGGAAAGTGATGCCTTACTTATTCTTTCTTCCCACCTTTTTCTAAACTCTTCAATAATATCTTTTTCATTAGTACTATCTACTGAATTTTCAGTCTGCATATTTTGTTTTCCTTTTTTAAAAAAATCAAATAATCCCATATAAATTCCTTCTTTCTTTCTTTATTAGGTAGTGTGCAAAGTTATTGCACTACTAACCACTTTTTCCTTTGTATTTCAACGTTTTTTTAGTATTTAATCAATGACTCCCTTTT
>CASEAD010000064.1 GCA_949285775.1 uncultured bacterium | reverse complement strand
TGTATTTTATAATATATTAAAACATTTATTAAAATGTTTTAACCTTAATGGGACGGAATGTGGGAATCGAACCCACGCATGTTGGAACCACAATCCAATGTGTTAACCACTTCACCAATTCCGCCATAACTTATTTAAGTTTAGCATATTTTTATTATAATTGCAACTAGTATTTGGAAAATAATTAACATTTGTAACTAAAGTTAATTATGAGTATATCTTATATTGGTGGTGTAATGAAAAATATTAATTTTTTAACTGATAGATTAATTGCACATCGTGGAATGCATAATGATAAATATTTAGAAAATACTTTACCGGCTTTTAAAAGGGCTATTATTTATAATTATGCTATTGAGTTAGATATTCATTTGTTAAAAGATAATAATGTGGTAGTATATCATGATAATAATTTAAAGAGATTAACTGGTATAGATAAATTGATTAGTGAATGTACATATTCGGATATTAAGAAAATAGATTGTATTAATATACCACTTCTTTGTGAAGTATTAGAGTTAGTTAGAGGGAAAGTTCCTATTTTAATAGAATATAAATATGATACAAAGGTAGGTAAATTAGAAAGAGAAACAGTTAAATTGTTAGATAATTATAAAGGAGATTTTGCTATTTTCAGTTTTAATCCGTTAACTATTTTATGGTTTAAGTTAAATAGGCCTAATTATATTAGGGGTCAGTTAGTTAGTGATATATTTCCTAAAAATTTCTTATTAAAATATATTTTAAGTAATATGTTTGCAAATATTATTACTAAACCTGATTTTATAGCGGTTAATTTAGAAATGTTAGATAATGAGAATATAGTTAAATTAAGGGATAAGTATATTGTTTTAGGATATACTATTAATAATAAGAATGAATTAGCCATTTTTAAAAATAAAGCTGATAATTTTATTTGTAACATAAGAAAAAAGAGTTAGTTAACTCTTGGATAGATAAACAAAAGAGACTGACCCCCTGAGGACAGTCTCCCAAAAAGAATAAAAAGGGGTTGGCTAGTGTGATACTAGCACCAATTCGTTTTCTTTGAATTGGTGATTTATATAATAGCAGTTTGCTTTGGTTTTGTCAACAAAAAAATGAAAAAAAATGAAAAAAATTTAAAAATTATACTACTAGTTAATTTTTAGGGCAATAAATTTACTAATTATCTAAATAATGATATAATTCATATTGATTGAGAAGGTGCATTATGAGTTATATAAAAGGTACATATATAAAAGATATTTACTCTAATAAAGATAATGGGTATGTTGTTGGTATTTTAAAGTTAAAAGAAACTAATTTAGATATTCTTGATACTAAAGTATATTTTACAGGTAATTTTTATAATTTGCGCTATAAAAATAATTATACTATGTATGGGGAATTAGTAACACATCCTAAGTATGGAGTACAATTTAATGTTGCTAGTTATGAGATATTACTTCCTACTAAAGAAGAGGAGTTAGTAGAGTTTTTGTCTAGTGATTTATTTCCTATTGGTGAAAAGACGGCTTTAAAGATAGTAGATAGGTTTAAAGAGAATACTTTGGATATAATTTTAAATAATCCAGAGAGTTTACAATTAATACCTAATTTACCTAAATCTAGGATAGATAAGATTCATAATGTATTAGAAAATTATCAATATTCTTCTCAAATAGTTATTGATTTAACTAGTTTAGGTTTTACTACTAAGCAAGCTTTATCTTTAGTTAATAAATATAAGAATAAGACTATGGATATTATAAGTAAAAATATTTATGATTTAATAGATTTAATGGATTTTAGTTTTAAGGATATAGATTTTATAGCGCTTAATAGTGGATTAGATGAGATAGATAATAGAAGAATAGAAGCTTTAATAATATATATTATAAATGAAGTTACTTTTGAAAATGGTAATACTTATGTATCTAAGGAAGAAATAGATGTTAATGTTTTAAAATTTAATAGTAATATAACTATTGATTTGATAGATTATAATATTTTAAGATTAAATGAGAAAAATAAGTTAATAATAATAAATGATAGGTATTATTTAAAAGAGTTTTATGATGCTGAGGAATATATAGCGGATAAATTATGTTTTTTAAATGATTTGACTACTAGTAAGTTTCCTAAGTTAGAGGATAAGATTAAAGAGTTAGAGAAGAATAATGGTATTGTTTATGATAAGGTTCAGAGAACAGCAATTAAGAAAGCTATTAATAATAATTTAACTATTATAACGGGAGGTCCTGGTACGGGTAAGACTACAATTATTAAGGCTATTGTTAGTTTGCTTAAAACTATATATAAAGCTAAAGATGATGAGATTGCTTTATTAGCGCCTACTGGAAGAGCTGCTAAGAGAATGATGGAGACTACTAATTTATCAGCATATACTATTCATAGATATTTAGGATGGGATAAGGATGCTAATGTGTTTATGCATAATGAATATAATAAAAATCCTGAGAAATATATAATAGTAGATGAAGTTAGTATGTTAGATACTTTAGTTACGGAAGCTTTACTAAAAGGGATAAAAAGAGATGTAAAATTAATTCTTGTGGGAGATTATTATCAATTACCTAGTGTGGGGCAGGGACAAATACTTAAGGATTTAATTGATTCTGAATTAATAGATGTTGTGAAATTGAATTTTTTATATAGGCAAAATGAAGATTCTTATATTCCGACTTTAGCACAAGAGATTAAAGATAAAGATATAAGTGAGAGTTTTATGATAAAAAAAGATGATTATAATTTTTTAGAGTGTGATAATGAAGCGGTTATTCCTACTATAAATTATATTGTTAAAAAAGCTATTGTTAAGGGATATACTGATAGGGATATTCAAGTTTTAGCACCTATGTATAAATCTATAAATGGGATAGATAATTTAAATATTAATTTGCAAAAGATATTTAATCCTTATAATCCTTCGAAAAATGAATTTTCTTTGGGAGAAGTAGTGTATAGAGTAGGGGATAAGGTATTACAGTTAGTTAATGATACTGAGTGTAATGTTTATAATGGGGATATAGGATATATTATTGATATTATAGATGCTAAGAAGAGTATTTCTAAGAAAAGGGAAATTGTGGTTGATTTTGATGGTAATTTAGTTAGATATACTCCTGATAAATATATAAATATTCGTCATGCTTATGCGATTAGTGTTCATAAAGCTCAAGGTAGTGAATTTCCTATGATTATTATGCCAATTGTTAATAATTTTAATAGAATGCTTTATAATAAGTTGATATATACGGCTGTTACTAGGGCAAAAAAATCTTTAATTATGGTAGGTGATCGTAGATGTTTTATTAATGGAGTTAAAAATGATTATGTTAATAACAGGAAGACTACTTTAAGAGAATTAATTGAAGAAAAATATAGATTTCAAAAATAGGTATAAATTTGATAGAGTTACAGATACTAATTATGGGTATGTTTTAAGTACCCAATAGTCATATATTCTAAAGGAGTTGATAACTAATGAAAATCAAGTCTAGTATAGGATTAGTTGCGTTAGGTGTAGGTGGTACTTTGATGTATCAACAGATAAAGAATGGTAACGCTAAAAAGATGCTTAAGAAAATAACTAAAAAAGATATAGATATGATGAATATTTAGAAGATATGATGTAGTTTGTGAGTGTGTAAGTTTTTATGCTTATGCACTTTTCTTTTGACTTATATAGTTATGTGTTACAATATAATTTGTTGTTGAGTGGTGGAAATTCATGTCAGAGGTAACAAAGTCAAAAAATCTTGCTAGTTTAGATAGGATAAAAAAGAAAACTTATAAATGGGAATAACAGAGTATTATTTAGTTAATACTTCTTTTTTCTTATAATATTTATGATATACTTATATAAAGGTTGTGATAAGATGTATGCTAAGGTTATAGTAGAAATAGGGGTTAAGAATGTAGATAAGATGTTTACTTATATTGTACCTAATAAATATAGGGATATAATTAAAGTAGGTGCTAGGGTGAAGGTAGAGTTTGGACGAAGGTTAGTAGAGGGTTTTGTTTTGGAACTTACTAGTGATAAGAGGGAAACTATAGATTTAAAAGAAATAATAGAAGTAGTAGATATAGATCCTATTTTAACAAGTGAGATGTTAGAATTGGGGCGTATTATAAGTGAGAGGACTTTATGTTCTAGGATAAGTGCTTATCAGGTAATGTTACCTAAGGCTTTAAAGGCTAGTTATAATACTAATATAAATATAAAGATGGGTAAATATATATCATTAGCAAAGGATAAAGAAGAAGTTAATGATTATATAAATAAGTGTAGATATCCTAAGCAAATAGATATATTAAATAAATTATTAAATAGTAATGAAATAAAGATAACTAAACTTGATAGTGCGGTTAATACTTTAATAAAAAATAAAATAATTAAATTAGAAGAAAAGGAAGAATATAGATATTCTTATCAACCAAATAAGATAGATAATAAAGTTATATTAAATAAAGAGCAAAGTATGGTAGTAAATAGGGTAATAGGTTGTTTAGGAAATAGTAAGACTTTTCTTTTGTATGGTGTAACTGGTGCTGGGAAGACAGAGGTATATATGCATATTATAGAGGATGTTATTAAAAGAGGGAAGAGTGCTATTATGTTAGTACCGGAGATAAGTTTAACGCCACAGATAGTTGATAGATTTGTAAGGAGGTTTGGGAATAATGTTGCTATATTACATTCTGGGTTATCTGATACTGAGAGGTATGATGAATATAGGAAGATAAGAAGAGAGGAGGTTAAGATAGTAATAGGTGCTAGGAGTGCTATTTTTGCACCTTTAAATAATATAGGGGTTATTATTATAGATGAAGAACATTCTAGTACATATAAACAGGATAATCATCCTAGATATAATGCTAAGGAAGTAGCAATTTTAAGGAGTAAGTATCATAAGTGTCCTGTTGTTTTAGGTAGTGCTACGCCTTCTGTTGAAGCGTTTGCTAAAGCGGGTAATAAGGTATATGAATTACTTACTTTAACTAAGAGAGCAGGAGATGGTGTGTTACCTAAGGTACATATAATTGATATGAAAAAAGAAGTTAAACAAGGTAATTTTATTTTGTCTAAAATATTAAAAGATAAGATAAAAGAAAAATTATCTAAAAATGAACAGATAATATTATTATTAAATAGAAGAGGATATTCTTCAATGATAACTTGTAATAATTGTGGTGAAGTATCTAAATGTCCTAATTGTGATATTAGCCTAACTTATCATAAGACTAGTAATATGTTAAGATGTCATTATTGTGGTTATGCTACTAAGAAGATAGAAAGGTGTCCTAAGTGTGGTAGTAATGATTTAAAAGATTATGGGTTAGGTACTCAGAAATTAGAAGAAGAGTTAAAAAAGGAATTTGATGCTAGGATAGTAAGGATGGATATGGATACTACTTCTAAGAAGGGAGCTCATCAAAGAATAATAGAAGACTTTGGTAATCATAAATATGATATTTTAGTGGGTACACAGATGATTGCTAAGGGGTTAGATTTTCCGTTAGTTACTTTGGTAGGGGTTATTAATGCAGATGCTAGTTTAAATGTACCTGATTTTAGGAGTAGTGAGAGAACTTTTCAATTATTATGTCAAGTATCAGGTAGAGCAGGTAGAGGGGATCTTTTGGGAGAGGTTATAATACAGACTTATAATAATAATCATTATAGTATTGTTTATGCTAAAAATCATGATTATTTGAGCTTTTATAAAGAAGAGATGAAAATAAGAAAGCAATTAAAATATAGTCCTTATTATTATATTATTTTAGTTAGTATTACTTCTAGGGATTATGAATATGGTTTTAGTGAGTCTAATAAGATAGGGGAATATTTAAGAAGTAATTTAGATAAGAGTACAATAGTATTAGGGCCTACGATGGCTAATTTATTTAGAATTAATAATATATATCATTTTCAATGTATAATAAAATATAGATTTGATAATTTACTTAAAGATACTCTTATTAATTTAGATAATCATTATAAAGTAAATAATAAGGTTAATATAGAAATAGATATAGATCCTAATAGGTTATAAAGTGATAGTTGATTTTAATAACAAGTTATAGTATAATAAGTATCATTATTTAGGAAAGGAAGAAATATGTTGGTAGGAGAAAAATATTCTAAAGAAGAATTAATAGAACAGCTAAAGAAGTATAGGG
>CASEAD010000063.1 GCA_949285775.1 uncultured bacterium | reverse complement strand
TAACACTTCTTTTGGTAACTTTTCCATCCATAGATAATACATCTTTAGTTTTATCTTTAACTGTTAAACTGTCTATCTTTTCTATTAAAAATCTGATACAACTACTATACAAAGTTTCTGGATTTAATAATGAAATTACTCTTTGCATTGTATCGTGAGAAGGCATACCATTTGGAAGTTCAAGGAATTTATTTAACCATTCTTCTTTTGATTTTGCAAACATTGTAATTTCATCCCAGCCATCACATCTTGCAAGAATTGCTAAAAAACAAATCATTATGATATCACTCATTAAGTGTTTTACTTTACCTTGCATTCTTGTATCATTTTGACCTTTAAATATAATCATAAAATTTTGTAATTCATTTGTTTCTATTTGATTTAAGTCTATTTCTATATCTTTAAACATTGCTTTTATTTCCTCCAATTTTTTACACTTTTTAGCCATAGTTCACCAACTTTATTCTTTTTTTCTTTTATTATACATGAAAAAACGCATTTTTCAAAATTTCATGCGTTTATCCTGTATATATTTTGGGAAGTATTGACAAAAGGGGATAAATAGGGTATTATTGATTTATGAGTTGAAGGAGGAATTTTATAATGGATATTATAAATTTTATGGTGATGACTACCGAGGAATATTGTACTCAATTAGCACCAGTTATTAATTTAGCTAAGGGTGCAGTTACTTTGTTACAATGGGGTATTCCAATTGCTTTAATTATTTTTGGTATGATTGATTTAGGTAAAGCAGTTATTGCTGGTAAAGAAGATGAGATGAAGAAAGCTCAAGGTACTTTGATTAAGAGATTCTTGTATGCAATATTAATTTTCTTTGTTGTTACTTTAGTATCGTTTGCAATGCAATTGGTTGGTGGTAGTTTTGATGAAGAAACGGATGCAAATAAGTCAACTTCTTGGATACAATGTTGGGATAATTAGTAGAGGTAAGAGATTTATTTCTCTTTTTTTCTTTTAGTGGGTTGGTTTTTTGGCGATTGTGTGGTATACTTGATAAGTAATCAGGTAATGATTATAGAAGGAGGATTTTATGGAACTTAAAGGAAGTAAAACGGAACAAAATTTAATGACAGCGTTTGCTGGTGAATCTCAAGCTAGAAATAAGTATACTTATTTTGCTAGTAAGGCTAGAAAAGATGGATATGAGCAAATTGCTGCTATTTTTGAAGAAACTGCTAATAATGAAAAGGAACACGCTAAGATGTGGTTTAAAGAGTTAAATGGCGGTGAGATTCCTGATACTGCTGCTAATCTTTTGGCTGCTGCTGAGGGAGAGAATTATGAGTGGACAGATATGTATGCTGAATTTGCTAAGACTGCTAAAGATGAGGGGTTTGATAGGATTGCATATTTGTTTGAAGGTGTTGCTAAGATAGAGAAGGAACATGAGGATAGATATAGAAAGTTACTTGCTAATGTAGAAGGTGGATTAGTATTTAGTAAAGATGGAGATAAGATTTGGAAGTGTCGTAATTGTGGACATATTGTAATTGGTAAGGAAGCTCCTAATGTATGTCCTATATGTTCTCATCCACAAAGTTATTTTGAAATTAAAGCAGAAAATTATTAATATATAAAAAATCTATTGTTTATGGGCAATAGATTTTTTGTTGTGTATACTGTGCATTTTAGTTACCTAATAGGAGTCTAATGGTAGAACCTTCTGCTAATCTGTTACCGGCTTCTGGGGACATTGATTTTACTGTTAGTCCTGTTCCGGAGTATTCTACGTTAAAGTTAGATAGTTCTTTGTTAGCGTCTTTGACATTCATTCCGATGACATTAGGTACGGTGTAGTATTTTTTTTCGTACCATTGATATTCTTTATCTACACCTCCAGTTTCTTTTTCTATATCTAGTGCGTCGATAGAATCTAATAAGATATTTTTGGCTATGGGTGCGGCTACTGTGCCACCATAGGCAGATATTCCTTTAGGGTTATCAATTGCTACATATACTAATACTTTTGGATCGTTAGCGGGTAGGAAACCAATGAATGAAGTGATATAGTTTCCAACCATGTATTTTCCGTTATTTACTTTTTGGGCTGTTCCTGTTTTTCCTCCTACTCTATATTCTTCTATGTAAGCATTTCTTCCACTTCCTAATGATACAACACTTTCTAAAGCCATTCTTACTGTTTCACTTGTTTTTTCACTAATAACGGTTCTTACTTTTTGAGGGGTGTTTTCTTGAATTATTTCGCCAGTTTCTGGTTCGATTATGCGTTTTACTATATAAGGGGTGTATAGTGTGCCACCATTTATGGCAGCGCTAACGGCTGCTACTTGTTGTATGGCTGTTACACTTACTCCTTGGCCAAATGCTGTTGTTGCTAGTTCTACTGGACCTACTTGTGATAGTGAGAAAAGTATTCCTGTTCCTTCACCATTTAGGTCAACACCAGTTTTTTTTCCAAAACCAAAATTATTTATATATTCAAAGAGGGTATCTTTGCCCAAGCGATTTCCTAATTCGACAAATCCTGGATTGCAACTGTTTTGGACTACTTCTAGGAAGGTTTGGGCACCGTGTCCGCCTTTTTTCCAACATTTTATTCTAGAACCGTCTACATTAACGCTGCCACTATCGTAGAAGGTATCGTTAACTAGGTCAACAATTCCTTCTTCAACGGCTGCAGATAGAGTAACTATTTTGAAAGTAACCCCCGAAAACGATAATTAAAAAAAGATTAGATATCATCTATAATAATATATAATAATCTAGTTAATTTTTTAACTTAAATATACATTTATTTTAAAACTATTTCTTTGAAAATCAGCTCTTCCTAAATCTAAAGTTTCTACTTTTTTACTAAATATTGGTAGCGAGTTATTGTCATTTATATGTCTAGCTCCAGTTTCGATGGGAATTTTTTTTTTAAATAGATTGAGATATATTTTTAATAATAGTTTGTGTCTATTATTATTTTCCTTATATACTATAATTTCTTCTAAAAATTTATCTACAAATTCAGTAACATTGTTTTTATAATCAACTTGTTTTTTTATAGCATTTTTGATAACTTTAATATTACCAAAACTATCAGCCATTAATTTTCTTTCTTGTTCAACTTTGTCAATTTTAATATTTAAAGATGATATTTCTTCATTATATTTATCATTTCTTTTTTTAAATTCAGGTTTACTAATACTACCATCCATATTCAATTCTAATAGTTTCTCTTTTTTTGCTTCAATTCTTTTAATTTCTTTCCTTATGTTAGAAATTTCATATTGATAATTGTTATCTATTTTTAAGTTAGAATAATAATCTAACATTTCTTTTACTATTTCCTTTTTATTATTAAATACTTGCCCCATTAAACTAACAAAAATATTGTTTAAATCCATTTCTGCAATTATAGGACTTTCACAAGCCTCTAGTCTATATTTAACATAATTACCACAAGCCCATCTAGGTTTTGGTTGTTTTCTTTTATTTGTCATCCTCTGATAAGTTACATTATGATCACTACAAAATATTTTTGTTGTATAACAATATTTTCTTTCAGACTTTTTGGCATTACCATTACTTGCTTTCATTAATATACTTCTATTATTTAATATTTCATTCGCTCGATTCCATAATTCTTCACTAACAATAGCTGGTATTTTATCATCTTTATAAATTATTTGTTCTTCTTTTGGAATATAAATTCTTTGTTTAGTTCTATAATCAATGGTTTCAGTAGTATGTCCACGATAAAAACCTTTATATTTAGGATTCTGTATTATTCTTTTTAAAGTATCTTTGCCATAAATATTTCCTTTATAGTTATTAATTCCTTGTCTATGTAATTCCATTGCTAATTTATAAAAACCGTATTTACCAGTAGCATATAGTTCAAAAATTTTTCTTATTTTTTTTGCTTCTTCTTCAACAATAACTAATTTGGCATCATCTTTTTTATAACCAGTAATAGTACTAGAGCCTAAAATTCTACCTTTTTTAATTGCTTCTTTGTGTCCCCATTTTACACGAGAAGAAAGTCTTTTAACTTCTTCTTGGGCAACACTTCCCATCATATTAAGTATAAATTCAGAATTGGGATCGTAAGTATTTATACCATTAGATTGAAAATATACACCAACATCATTAGCAAGTAATTCTTGTGTATATTTGATACTATCAGATAAATTTCTAGAAAATCTAGAAACTTCTTTTGTAACTATTAAATCAAAATAGCCAGATTTAGCATCATCAATCATTTGC
Organism: uncultured bacterium; assembly: GCA_949285775.1. Classification (GTDB taxonomy): domain Bacteria; phylum Bacillota_I; class Bacilli_A; order RF39; family UBA660; genus RUG11198. Next base: position 365 of record CASEAD010000063.1, on the reverse strand, counting down.
AAAAATTTTTTTCTTTTTTTTATAGTGCTACCACTAATACCTTCATCTATGTAACCATTAACATAAGTCCAATTTTTATTTGACTTTATAAAATTTTCAAAAAAAGATATTTGATTATCTAAAGAGTTTAACTGTTCATCACTTTCAGTAGAAACACGGGCATAAAAAGTAACTCTTAAAGGTAGATCGGCAATGTTTTTGCCTTTTAAGATTTCTTCTCTAACTTTGTAAAATCTCATAATCTACCTCCTTAGCAACTTTTTATTTTTTTACTACAACGATTCATTTTCTCATAAATAATTTTACAAACTTCATCATATTGTTGCTCAGTAATTACACCTTGATCATATAATTTTTTATTTATT
>CASEAD010000062.1 GCA_949285775.1 uncultured bacterium | reverse complement strand
GTAGAGAAAATGTCATTCTTTTGTTTGTTTGGATCAAAATTTTATTTTTACTTCTAAATTATGGCACTATGAAAACAAGTTTTAAATCGTTGTTATTTATTGATAAGTAAATAATAAGACAAATTAAAATAACTATTAATAATAACATAACTAACCAACTCCTACTTTATTTAGAGAATAGCAAAATTTAGAGTGTTTAGTCAATTAGTAATAATAGAAATTATTTTATATTTTTAATACATATTATTTAGTATGGGTAATAAAGTTGATAATAAAAAAATAAGTGAGTTAAAGATTGATGAGATGCTATGGGGGATATTTATTATACTTGCTATTTTAAATATTTCTGGGGATGAGTTAGAGAAAAAATATTATACTTATAATGATACTAATGAAGATATAAGGGCTAAGAAGATATTTACGTTTACGGTATTTGTTTCTTTTTGGGTTTATTTATATTTTGCATATAGGAATTATAAGAGGGTTAAGTATTTAAGGGAATTAAATAAAGATTGTTCTTTAGATGAGGTTAGGTTTATTGGTAGTGTATTAGTAGTGACAGGGATATCGTTACTTTTATATTTTCAAGTTAAGTCTAGTAGTGCGAATAATCCTTCAGTGTTATAGTTATATTCTCTTTACTCTTCCATGTCCTGCTAAAGATGGATTAAAGTTTTCATAGTTATAGTTATTATCTTTAGTGTGGTTATATTCATGTTTTAGGCCATAATAGTTAATTAGTAATAGTGTTAGTATGTAATATTTTTCGATAGCGGTATCATACTCATTATTCAATATTAGGTTATTGATAGGGATAAGGGCTTTTTGATAAATATTTTGGGCTAGTGTTTCTTTATCTTTATCATTTATGATGCAATCTGCTATTAATGGGCCTATGGTATCATATTCTTTTAGGATATTATAATAAGTTAGATTTTTTTGAAGTATGTTATTTCTAAAGTTTCTTAGGTTATTTAGAAGTGGATTATCATCATTTATACCTAATATTTGGCAGGCGATAGTAGTAATAAAACACACACTACTTTCTTTAGCTTTATAGATTGAGCATTCACTGTAATTATAATCTCTACAATATCTATAATAGTTGTCATCTGATACACGGCAGTTCTTTTTTTTGCACCAATAATCTCCAGAAAATAGATTGCTTTGAAATTCATAATACTCACAAGACATAATATTCCTTCTCTCTTGGTTATTTATAATAGCATTACTTTGGTTAGGTGTCAAATTATTTTGATATATATATTCTTTCTAATCTTGATCCTAGTCTACTTAATAGTTCGTTAGTTATAGTGTCTGCTTGATAGGCGATTTGTTCTGCGGATATTGGTTTTTCTTTTCCTATTATGGTTACGATATCTCCTACTTTTATGTTATTTAATTTAGATATATTGATAATTAATTGGTCCATACAGATTCTTCCTATTACTTCAGCATATTGGTTATTTACTATTACTTTGGTATTTTTTCCTGATAAACATCTTGGGTAGCCATCAGCATAGCCTATAGATACAGTGGCAATTTTTGTTTTGTTAGGGGCAATAAACTTTCTACCATAGCTTACAGAATCATTTTTATTTATTGTTTTTATACTGGTAATTCTGGCTTTTAGGGATAAGACTGGTTTTAAGTTTAGTTTTATTTGAGTTTTAGTATTTAGTTCGCTGTTAATTCCATACATAATTATACCTGCTCTTACATAATTACATTTTAAGTTAGGGTAATTTAATATGCCATAGCTACTTTGGATATGGATTTTTCCTAAGTTATAATTGGGTTTTAGTTGGTTTATTAGGGTATAGAAGTTATTTATTTGGTTATTAGTGAAAATGATATCACTTTTTTTATTACTATCTGATACAGATAGATGGGTAAATATGCCTAGTACTTTTATATTTTTAATTTTATATATTTCTTTTATTTTATCTATATTTTTATAGTATTCTCCTATTCTATTCATACCGGTATTTATTTTGATATGGGCTTTTAGTTTTTTAGTTAGGGGTAAGGTAGATATTTTTTTGGCATAATTATAATCTACTATGGTTTGGATAAGGTTATATTTTATAACATATTTGAGGCAGTTATAATGGGTATATCCTAATATTAATATGTTTCCTTTGATACCATTTTTTCTTAGGGTTATTCCTTCTTTTAGGGTTGCTACGGCGAAATCTGTTATTCCTATTTGTTCTAGTTTTTTAGATATTTCTATTATTCCATGTCCATAGGCATTAGCTTTTACGACAGCCATTATGTTACAATTATCTGGTATTATTTTTTTTATTTGGTTTATGTTGTGTTCTAAGTTGTTTAGGTTTATTTCTATCCATGCTCTTTCTGTTTTGAGTGATCTTGTTTCTTTCTTTTCTTTGATTGTTTGCATTTTTTATTACTTCCTTTACTTTTATTAATACGATACTTGATATTATGCTTAGTATTGTTACTAGTATATAGTTAATTAAGTTATTATATATAATTAGGTTTTCTTGATGAATTATTTTTGCTGATAATCTTACTGCTATTATTATTAAGGGGTGGATTATATATATTAGCATACTTTGGGTTCTTAGGAATTTATTGGTATTATTTATGGTAGGTATTAATAGGTTAAAGAGAAATATTATGGTTGGTATTAAGAATATATACATGCTACTATGTTTTTGGAGGTTATTATAGTGAAGAATTGTTCCTTCTATTAGCATAAGTAATAGAGATATTATTAGGAGGATTATGTTTGTTTTGGTTGATATTTTTAGTTTATGAGTATTAAAATAATAACCTATATATAAGAAGATTGGGGTATAGAATAGGCCGTTTCTAGTATAAGATGTTATGTTAAAAAGTATGTTATATATGTTGTTAAATACTTCTATTTTATTAATTATTCCGTAATAACTATCGCCTAATAATCCAATTAGATATAAGATTATAAGTATTGTTATTGTTTGTTTTTTAGATAGTTTTTTTACTATGATATAAGTTATCCATAGTCCTAGGATTAAGGCTGGAAAATACCATAGATGATAGAATGTTCCATTAATGAGTATATCTTTTAAGATAGTTATTAAAGATATTTCTTTGAAATAGTTAGAATAGATATTTATTGGTAAATATATAAGAATACATAATAGATATATTTTTAGTATTTTTTTAGTGTATTTTATAAGGTTATTTTTATTTTCTAAGGATTTAGGGATGATGAAAAAGCCTGTGATGATTAGGAATATGGGTACAGCAATTCTAAATAATACTCTTGTGAATATGAAGTCTAAGTTTTCGTTTATGGTCGCTAAGGGGTAGATATGGATTGCTATTATTAAGAGCGAGGCAATGAATCTTATGTGATCTAGTCCTATTTTTTTTATTATTTTCATTATATTCCTTTATAGTTCTAGACTGATAAGTTTATCTATTACTTCTTCAAAAGAGTATCCTATTTCTTTTAGCATGTTAGGGTATCTGCTATGGGATGTGCATCCGGGTATGGTATTGACTTCGTTAAAGACAATTTTATTTTCTTTGGTGTAGAACATATCTACTCTAGCGAATCCTGAACAGCCTAATATTTTGTATATTTTTAAAGCTGTTTCTTTTATTTTTTCTCGTTCTTGTTCTGGTAATCTTGCTGGTAAGTGGATTTTGCTTGTTTTTAGGGTATATTTTTCTTCGTAATCAAAGAAGCCATCTTGTAGTTCTATTTCATCTACTTCACCTATAATTAAATCTTTTTTACCTAATATGGCACATCCTACTTCAAAGCCTTCGATATTTTCTTCAATGATTATTTTGTCATCGTATTCTTTAGCGGTTTCAATGGCGTTTTTAAGGTTTATTTTATCTTTAACTTTAGTTATGCCAAATGATGATCCTGCTTTTAGGGGTTTAACAAAGATTGGATAGTTTAAGTCTTTAATGCTATTTTCGATATATTCATAGGTATCACTATCATCAAATAAGTATGATTTTGGGGTATTGATACCGTTTAGTCTTACTAATTCGTGGGCAATATATTTATCCATACAGATTGCTGATGATATCATGTTACAGCCTACATATTTAATTCCTGCTAGTTCGAATAATCCTTGTAGTCTTCCGTCTTCACCATTTTTTCCGTGAAGGATTGGGAAGGCTATATCAATAGAAATTTTTTCTATTTTATTATTTTCTAAGATAATAAAGCCGTGATCTGACTTATTAGTGGAAAAAGTTATTGGTTTACAGGTTTCTTTAGTGAACCAATTATCTTTTTCAATATTATCTATATCTCCATTATAAAGGTAAAAGTCTCCTGATTTGGTTATACCTATCATTATAATGTCATATTTATCTTTATTTATATTTCTAATTACAGAAGTTGCTGATACTAGAGATACTTCGTATTCGCTAGAACAACCTCCAAATATACATGCTATTTTAATTTTATTCATTAGTTACATCTCCTCTATTTTTATATTTTTTGGTAGTTTATATCCTACTTCTACTATTTCATCATATAGTTTTTCTTTTTTTATTAATTTATTGGTTTTTTTATTATATATTAGTCTTACTACGGATATACTTTCAAATACTTTATTATCTTTTTTTATATATTTAAAGTTTTCGTTTGTTATTTTGTATTTTTTATCAAATTCTTTATTTGAAAGGATTTTTCCGTACATATATTCATCATCAAAGTTAATTATTATTTGATAGATATTATTGGTATCATTTCTTACTTTTAGATCTAACCAACCGCTGTTGATGGTAGCGTCTATGCCATCTAAGGAGTCTTTATCTGGGTTGGGGAATGATTTTATTTTATGGCCGTGTCTTTCTACAATTGTAAGAGGGCTCATTAAAAATAAGTAATAAAGTAAGTTACTTAAATGGCAAATTCCTCCTCCTTTTTCAGGGACAATTATGCCATTTTTTAAAACTAAACCTTCTTTGTAACTTCCGTACTTTTTACTTTTTTTAGTTAGGTAGTAGAAGGAAAAAGTTTCACCTGGTTTAATTATAATTTTATTTATTGTTTTACTGGCTATTTTTAAGTTATCTACTTTATTTGTTTGATAGATAATATCTTGGCCACTATTTTTATTAATCATCATTGTTTTAGAGTTACAGACTTCAAATTCTAATGGTTCATGAGTTGTTTTGGAATATTTGTTTTTATCTAGAAACATTGATATTTGATAGAATAGATTTCTTTGCCATACTCTTAATGGTAATAAAAATGGAAAAATTTGTGTTATTCTTTTTCTTGGCATTAGGTCACCTCACTAACTGACGCCTTTATTTTACTATTTATAATAATAGTTGTCTAGTTATTTTATATTATTTTACAGTTATTTACATATTGGAATTTAAAAAGAAATTAAGTTTATTTGTCTTTCTTAATTTCTTTTAGTTTGTTTTTCATTATTTTAATATTTTCTTTAGTATAGCCTAATAACATATTTTTATTTTTATTTGCTATGGTGTTCCAAATTTCAGTAAATATTTCTTTTTTCTTTTTTGTTACTATATCAATAGTAGCGATAGTATGAGTTTTACCATCATTAGTTACTACTTTAATACTTTGTGATGTTTTTATACCGTTGGTTCTTTGTTCGTATGGATACATCCATAATATATCTTCATATTTAATAATTTTGAATTTTAGGTTAAAGTTTATAATATAACTTTTGGTTAGATATAAATTAGCTTTATCATAGTAAAATGATTCTTTGTCATTTAATTCTTTATCTAAGTCTGATATTTCTATGTCATCCATTTTATTTATAGATTTTTTAAAATTAAATAATTCTATTATAGATAATATTAAAATAACTAGTCCTATTATAAGTAGTATGACAAATATACAAAATGGTATGAACGCTATTTGGGTATCTGATGATGTCATATCTAAGTAAACTGAACCAAAGTAATCATTGAAATCTTCGATAGTTAATTTATCTTCTTCATTACTTACTAATTCATTATATGATTCTATTGCTAGTTGTTTAACATCATCCGTTGTAACTTTTGTTATTCCTTCTATTCTTATAGGGTTAGTTTCTATGTCTTCAGTGTTTAGCTTATAAAAATCAGCAGTTGACATATATACTATGTAAAGATAATTTTCGTCTGCTACAATATAGTAACTATCTGTTGTATCATCATATACGGCAAATTGATAAGGTATGGTGTTGGCATTAATATATGATTTTTTATTTTCTTTATCTTCTGTGCTTATAATAATAGAATTTAAGTCTGTTATATTAGCATTAGCGTTTTCTATCATTTTATTTTGTAAATAATTAAAGAAAAAAGATATGATAATTAGAATAACTGCTATTAATATATTTCTAATTATTTTATTATAGGCTTTTTTTATGTTTGGATTAGTGAATTTATTCATAAATACTCCTTTCCTCTTCATTATATCATATCAAAGAGGAAAAATAAATGTTAATATTTGTTATTTATGCCTATACATTATTTTATATTAAGCATTAATATATTATGAGGTATGTATTTATGTTTATTGAGGCTATTATAACTGCTATTATTGTTAGTATTGATGGATTTTTTTCTGGGGTTGCAGTGGGGATTAAGAAGACTAAAATAGTATTAGATAAGTTATTAGTTATTAGTATAATACCTATTATTATGGCTATGCCTATTATGTTAGTTGGTAGATATGTTAGTAGTTTTATAGGTAGTAATATTGCTAATTATATAGGGGCTTTATTGTTTCTGGTTCTTGCTATTAATTCTTTTATACAAATAAGAAGTAATAAAGATAAGGATAAGAATGAAACTGATAGTATAAATCTATTCAGTAGTATTGTGGTTGGTTTTACTATTGGGATTGATTCTTCAATTAGTGCTTTTTCTTTAGCGTTAGGTGGTCATAATCCTTTTATTACTCCATTTTATTTTGGTATAGCACATGGTATTTTAATATGGTTAGGTAATTATATTTCTCTTAATAAGACTATTTCTAATATTCATTTAATAGAATATTTAAGTCCTATCTTATTTATGATAATAGCAATTAGTAAGTTAGTGTAGTATATAACAAATAGGTATGTTATGCTTATTTGTTTTTTAGTATTAAAAAAATCAGATTACCAATTAAGATAATAAACCAAAAAATAATAATTTGTTACTTACAATAAATGTCTATATTATCTCTAACATATTTTTGATTTTTAATTATTTTAAATGTTTCGTTATCTTTATCTACATTGCATCTAACTACTTCATAAAATGGTGTATCATAATAGATAACATTTTCTCCAGTTACTTTTACTAATGAGAAGCGTGGTGCCTGATGAATATTCGCAACACCAATATAATCTATTATCATCAAAATTGCAATAAATATGAAAAAATAACTAAAGTTAGCTAATAATCTTTTCGGATGTGTTAATCGCTTGGTAAATCTACTAACTCCAATTAGGGAAATAATTGCACCAAAAACTGAATAAATAGATCCCCAACTACTTTCACTAGGGAATATCGCAATAGCAGTGATAGAGATTAAAACCCCAAATGTTATTAATATTAGACCAATAAAATTATTTCGATTTTCTAGTTTTTTATTAGTATAGTCTATTGTATTAATTATATTTTCTTCTAATTTTTCTTGGTATTCTTTTGCTGTTACTTTTTCACCACTCATCAAGTCGTTTAAAGAGATATCAAGTTCATTACATAGGGGTTTAAACAAGGATAAGTCTGGCATATTTCTTCCATTCTCCCAGTTTCCAATAGCGCGATCAGAGACGCCTAATTTTTCTGCTAACTCTTGTTGGGTCATATTTTTTTCTTTTCGTAAGGTTGCAATAAATCTTCCAATCTTTTCTTGATTCATAT
>CASEAD010000061.1 GCA_949285775.1 uncultured bacterium | reverse complement strand
GGGAATTCCTAATTCATTAAATCTATCATACATATATTGAGAAATTTTTAATGCATAATCTTTTTCATATTGGTTATTTCCAACAGCACCCGGATCACTCCCTCCATGCCCAGGATCAATTACCACTCCTGTTAAAGCTCTTATTTCATTATTCAACTATATCACCTCTACATTAGTCTATGTAAAAAGGTAAAATTGGTTAATTATCACAACTGATTATAGTATAATAATTAAACTTTTCTAAGTTTGATATATCATCTTTATTTCATTTCCACAATTTATAATGAAATTACAAAAATTATTAATTTTAACATTATCATTTAAATATTTGCAAACTATATTTACTGAATCATTTATACTATGATTATTAATTTTTAACTTAGTAATACTTTAAGCAAATTATAACTAGCAGTTTGATCCCTTTTAATTTCTCTCATGTAGTGTTCTTTATACTTTTCTTTATAGTCCAAAGTATTATCCCTTCAAGAATTAATCTATCATGAATAGCTTCTGGTGTATCAATTATTTCGATAGATACATTATTAGTAAATAATATATTTTCAATAATAGAAGCTGAAAATATAGGAGAGACCACCATTATAAAATTATCGCTTTCTTTGCAAATAATATCTACCATAATTTCTTCTTTCTCAGCAAATCTGTCATAATCGTTTGGAAATATTTCTTGAAAATTATCTATACTTCCATATATATTAATAATTTCAATTTTATTCACCAACTTCATATCCGTTTTTAATTTCTAGAACTAATCCCTTTAATAATGTATTATTATTTTTTATATTAAATTTTCTATAATCATATTTGATTGTTCTTTCATATCCTGGTGTGAAATAGTGTTCTGAATAACCTTTTTTATCAATATCTTCTACTATTTCTTTAAGTCTAAAGTCACTCATATCATCTAGCATACCTCTTCCCTCTCCATCAATAACATATGGATAATGTGATCCTTTACCTCTTTCTAAAGCAGAACAACCTAGATAAGTAATTTTAAAAGTTGTAGTTGAACCATAATCATATTCCATTTCCATAGTATCATTTTCTTTTAATCCTAAATCACTTAATTTAGTAATGGTTGCATTTATTTTAGGAATATCACTATAATCATCTTCTATACAAACCCAACAATCATACACTTTGTTATTATACTTTATATTGTATAAATGATATGCAAGTGAATCAAATGTAGCAAGAATAGTATATGCTAAGTCAGCAACTGTTCTTCTATCAGTAATTTCTATTTTTCTCCATATCTTATCTTCTAAGCCCTCAATACCTACTTTGAATGTTAATACCTTTGTCATATTTTTTTATCTCCTTTGTTTAAAATATATCATAATAAGTTCCGTTATCGTAGGCATCAACTTGTTCTAAAAATTCTTCCATATTTTCTTTGATAAAGCTACACATATCTTTATAATCTTTTTCACTAACATAATTATTTTCACTCATATATTGATAAAATTTTTTTATACTAGATGCAGTTTCTTTTAATGAATTTTTTGAAGCCCATAAACATTTTTCAATAAACCATCCATCTAAAAATGAATGAACTGAACTCATACCATCTTCTACTTTAGTAATTTCATAATAATTTAGATAATCGTTAATGTATAAATCAATATTATTTAAATGTTTTCGTATAGTTTTCTTTACTAAACCTTTATCATTTAGCCACTTTTCAAATTCTTTAATATATTTTTCATTTCTTTTTCTATTTTCTTCTACTTTTTTATCGTAATCAAACATCTTAACACCTACTTCAAATATTTTTCAATTAAATCCTTAGCTAATTTTTCGCCTTCTTTAGTTAATGTAACTGATTTATTTTTATATTTCGATGGAAATAAATAACCTTTATCAGTTAATTCATTGATAGCATCGAAAGAATAACCTTTCCAGCATTGTTTAAACCTATCTTCAAAAGGATTTGGTTCTTCTTCCCAAGAAGTTAAATACATAAGCAATAATGTTAATTCAAGAATATTTTTTTCCATATGTCATACCACCTTTACTACAAATTTCTAAATACATCTAATAATATTTTAACAGTATCCTTAACATCATCAATAGTTATTATACTTTCATTATCCATAACATATATTCTTTGCATTTTATTAAAAGCCTTAATTAAATCATCATTAAAATCTAACTTCATATAATCAAAATCAAT
>CASEAD010000060.1 GCA_949285775.1 uncultured bacterium | reverse complement strand
ATATAATAGTTATTTAATGACTGATAATTTATTAATTTATAGTTAAAAAACCTAGCTAAAATATTCGGCTAAGTTTTTTATTTACATTAACATTGATAGCAGTTTTTTATACCTATACTACTGTCATACTCTAAAACAATTTCCTTATATGTCTCATATACAGACTGATAATCTGTTAAATAATTAGCAATTTCACTGCTAGAAAAAGGAACAACTTTAAAATTACGCCAATTACTATAATAAGTATAAATTAACTCATTGTCAATATTATCAATACTAATATCAACTTCATCTCCCTTTACAGTTTTATGTATCTCTAAACTTGTTAAAAGTCCAACCATTTTATTATAATTTTGATCTTGGTATTGGGCTGATATTAAATTACCTAAAGAATATATAACCAAAGTATCATCTATCCAGGTAATAGGTTGTATAACATGAGGGTGAGTACCAATAATTATATCAACTCCTAAACTGGCTAAATACTCGGCCATATCTACCTCATATTCAGTAGGTTCATGCGTATACTCTACGCCCCAATGCATTGCTACTATTAAAACATCAACTTTATCTCTTACTCTTTCGATGTCTTCTTTAACTTGTTCCTTATAATTCTGGTATTCGCTATCACTATCAACATCATTAATATCTAAATTTGTTGGCCAAACATTAACTAAATATTCTTTGCCACTAGGAACTGCAATACCATTAGTACCATAAGTATAATTTAACATTGTGTAAGTAATATTATTTTTAGTGGCAATTTGTACTTCATCTCTTTCTTCATTACTGGCATAACTACCTACTGCCAAAACATCTTCTTTACTATTCCAATATTCTCTGGAACTAAGTACAGCACTCTCTCCGGAATCCATAGTATGATTGGTAGCAAGAGAAACAAGGTTAAATCCCGCATCAATCATTGCATCTCCTACTTCCTGGGGAGAATTAAAGGTAGGGTAATCATTAACTCCTAATTCTTTACCACCTAATATAGTTTCTTGATTATAATAAGCTATATCATAATTACTAACAATAGGTTTAATTAATTCATACATTGGGGTAAAATCATAGTTTCCATATCCATCACTAGCGTCATTATAGATACTGGAATGTATTAGATTGTCGCCTGCCATAATCATGGTAGCAGTATAGTTTTCTTCTTGGGGAGTATTTTCTTTTGGATTATTATTAGTTACGGGTTCATTATTTGAACGGTTTTTTAAAATATAATAACTTCCAATAGATATTCCTGATATTATAATCACTAATAATAAAATAGCAATACAAATATTTTTAACTTTAAGTCTTCTTTTTTTTATCTTAACCATTTATAAACACTTCTCTTTCATAAACTTACTATCTTTTTAAACCCCAACCCGTTACGACATAGCGACCGTTGGTTCTTTTTGCTTCGGCTGGGGGATTATTAGTTAAAACACCGTCAATAACTAAAGAGGAAGATTGTCCACCATCCAAATTAGCAGCGTTATAGGCTCCATATCTTTTTAGAACAGTTATCATATCTTTTAAGGAAGCACCATCAATATAGTTCCTTCCATCAATAACTAGAAACATCATTACGCCATCTTTTCTTTGGGCAATTGCTACTCTAGGAGATTTACCCCATGGATCTCCTACAATTTCCAACTCTTTGCCATTAACTATCAAGAAAGGTCCAAAAACCATTCCATCTTTAATTCCAGCTTCAAGAGCTTCTGTACCAGTAGCGTTAGACATTAATTTTAATTTTCCATCATTTGTTATACCTATTATATTATCACGATATGTATTCTCGTCTTCACCTATTGGTGTCCAAATAATTTCGTTATCTTTAATCACATATCCAAGGGGAATATCAGATCCGTATCCGTTGTCAACGAAACCGCCACCATTTATACATACTACATCGTCATATCTATCACACATAGTAATTATTCTTTCTCCATATGTACCTACGTTAAACTGCTCAGTATGTATAAGTTCAACTTTGGTTGGATCATATATAGCGACTAAATATCCACTAGAACCACCTACTTCAATATCTATAACTTTATACAAGTCATTTCCTTCGTCTCTAGTAAGTAATTCTTCTTCATACTCATCCACGTATTCAGTTTTCTCGCTAGTGTCAATAACAATATCATCTAAATCAACATCATCATTAATTGATACAAAATAATTACTATTCATGATTTCTGCTATGGTCTCTTCGCTGTAAAATATCCTAGCTAAGTAACTATGATTCATAGTTTTCATTGCTGTAGTAACATATAAAGTTCTTAAGTAATCCCATGGGCCATATGTTATAAAGAAACAAATTAATACCAAAATATCGCAAATGATGAAGAAAATTGTTCTTTTTAAAATTTTCTTTTTTTTCTTATTCTCTATCTTACTCATATCCTACTCCATTTCATAAGGACTATCTATAGTACCATTACCATTAACCAAAATATCTTTATTAATACTTATGCATGGCACAACATATCCACTGCTAGAAACACTTCTAGTTGACAAAGTTCCGGAGTTCTTAACCATATAAACTCTTTCTCCTTCTTCATTGGTACCTGTATTAGTCCAATAATTATCCATTTCATTATTAAATATAACATTCCCTACACTGATGACAGAGACCTTAGTATCAATGGTACTATCTAATATCTCACTATAATCATAATCATTGTTATAATAACCATTAGAATAATAATTTGTAATAATAATATCACTATAACTTAAGCTATCTAGATAAGTATGATTTAAATAATAAGCTAAGCTACCATATACAGTGTCATTATGATAATAATTATTTTCAGAATATATGTAAGATAATTCCTCGTCATCAATAATTATATAATCATTGAGCATCATTTTTACATTTTCATCATTATCCTCATATATTCTCCAGATGTCATCTCCTAGTCTTACATACCCACCAAATAAAGACTCTTCATTATCAATTACATAAGGGTTATCTAAACTACCATCGCCAGAAGTAGATTTTATATTGCTATTTAAGCTAATAACGGGCTTAACACCATAAATATCGTCTCCATCACTAGTATCTAATTTGCCATCACTATTGATATACCAAACTTTGTTGTCGTTAGTTTCATTTGCTAAATAGATATTTTTACCATTATTAATGAAGCTATCGCTACCACCGGTATTTATATAGTCAACAATAGATAATAATCCTATATAATCATCATTATATTTATCGTCGCATCCTATATTATTAGCGTCGTCAATTTTATCTATACAGACATTATATGTAGATAAATAAGTATTAATATTATTAAGATTATTCTCTAAAATACCACTATAATCATCACCATTATCATTCAGCCAGTTACTAATATAAGAATCGCTGTAGTCACTAATATTCTCTCCATATGCAAGCATAGTTATTACATCATCACTAATAAGATATACCTTATCTTCATTATCAATTTTAATAATTCTCCATAAAATATTGGAGTATCTTACATAATTATTAGAAACGTCTCCAACGAAATAATAACTATTATTGATATTTTGTATACTATTATTATCGTTATTTAATATAGTCGAACTTAAATTAGCGTCTTCATCATTTTCGGATGTTTTATTACTATCTAAATAAAAATAAACAAATCTTCCCCCATACCATAAGCAACAAACTAGGATAAAAATTAAGCTTACAAAGCAAAATATTTTTTGCCAGTTTATTACTCTTTTTATATTTTTTTTATTCATACTTCACCACTCTCTATATATTGATATACATTAAAAATTATATCATTTTCGACATTATTTGACAACCCTATATTAAAAAAATGATGAGGTTGTAGTGATGAAAGGGGTATACAGTATTAGATATTAACTAACACATGATAGTGAAATTAAATAGTGGTGTTGGTTTTATTTTGCATTGCTATTTAAATATAGTATAATAAGTGATGGTGATATTTTATGGCAAAGAATGAGATGTATGAAATAATGAAGAATGTAGAAAGGATTAGAAAGGGATATTATACTAATTTTATTCCACCTAATTATTTAAAACAAATTTGTAATAAACTTTTTAAAGATGAATTTTATATATATTATCCGTATAAAGATTGTGATAAAGTTATTTTGTATACACATGATATACCACACATTAGTTTGTATGAAATTGTAAGTTATAATTCTTTGAAACATTCTGATATATTAGGAAGCTTATTTGGTCTTAATATTAGTAATGAGATGTTTGGGGATATTGTTATTTTTGATGGTAAATATTATATATATTTAATAGACGATATAAGTCAGTTTATAGTAGATAATTTTAAAATGGTTGGCAGAAATTATGTTAGTTTAAGAGAAGTTCCTTTGGACACTTTAAATGATTATAAACGGCAATTTGAAGAACACAATGTAGTTGTATCCAGTCTAAGAATTGACACAATTATTTCTAGAATAGTTGGAATAAGTAGAAACTACGCTAAGGATAAGATTAGTAATGGAGATGTTTTATTAAATTATACTATTTTAGAAAATACTTCTTATTTATTAAAACCTGGGGATATTTTTAGTATTAGAAAATTTGGAAAGTATAAGTTTATAGGTGTTTTAAATAAAACTAAAAAAGATAATTATATTATTAGCTATTGCAAGTATATATAATTATCTTTATTACATTTGTTTTTAGCATTGTTTGTTAATATCGCATGTTTGTTTTGCTTCTTTTACACATTGGATTATACATTTAAATTCTTGATAAGTGTCATCTATCATTTCATCTGTTAGTTCCATATAGCCATCAGTCTGGCTTTCACTGATTCCATCTGTAATTTGGATTGCTTCACCATCTGTAATGGCGACTATACTTGGAGCATATATTCTTTTTTCTCCTGTTTGTATATTGTTGCCATCATTATCTGTTATGATATAATCTTCTAATACGTTACTTAGTCTTTCAATTAGATTATAGTATCCATCACTACCAGTGGTTGTTGTTTCTAATTCTCCATTTTCATTTATTTCTATCTCATCTCTTATTTCTTCGACATCAACATAATATATTTTATCTAGTGCTAAATCATTGGCACACTCTATTAATGTTGGTATGACGCTACGACACCAAGGGCAATCACTGAAGCCGAAATATACTAGAAATGTATCTTTATTATCCATCATTTTAATAATTTCTTCTGGGGTTCTATATATTATTGGATTTTCACTAGGAATGCTGATAGTTCTAATTGTTTTTCCGTCTTTTTCTCTAACTACTCCGTTTAATTCTTCATATTCATTTTTAAATTTTGTAGCGTCTGATATTGAATTAGTTTCTGTTAGTACATATATTCCTAGCAGTATTAAAAATATTATTACTGCTACTGCTATTATTATATTTTTTTTCTTCATTTTACTTCCTCCTGTAACGATTATATATAATTTCTAATAGATAGTCAATTTTTATTTAAATTGTTTATTTTGAATACATACTTTTATTCTTAAAGTAATTTTATAATTATGATGCTTATTATATTATGTATATCTATTCATTGTATGTTGACTCTTGTTGGGATGTTGCATATATGTATCCAGAATATGTTAGTCCATCGTAAACTTTATCGCTATTGTATGTTATATTGTTGTCAATCCAAATGTAAATTGTGTACTTAGTAGGGGTATTAGTTAGCTCTATGGTTGTTAATTTTTTGGGACCTGTTGTTGTAATTGAGCCAGATGCTATTTCTGTGTTCGTATTATCTACTACTGTATACTTTAGAGCATTTTCTGTTAGTAAATCTGAACTAGTTCCAGTGGCGTTAGTATTTAAATAGATATCCGCTTCACTGTAAATCTGGCAGTTTTCATTTTTTGATAGTGTTACATATGATGAGCCACCTGATGTATAATTGCTACTTGATTCCAATTTATTATCTGAGCTTATATATTGCCCCTGTTCTCCTACATAATCAACAACAAAACATCCAGCGGTTCCTTCCAATTGGTTGCTTGGATTACCAATTTGTAAGTAGGCATATGTTGAACCTATTAATAGACAAACAGAAATAATTATTACTGAAATTATTAAGATTTTATTGTTTTTCATTATTATTACCACTCCTAGCGCTTTAGGACTATTTATTAACTATAGTAATATGATATCAAAAAAATGTTTTTTTTTCAATAATAATATAAGTTTTTGTGGTAAATTATTGAGTATAAATATTGTACTTATTACTATGTTTTTAAAAAGAAATAGTTTTATATTTAGGTTTTATGATGTCGTCTTTATAAATATTAATAGGCGTTTGAGATATTAGAAGCATGTGTTAAGTTATTGAAAATAATAGTTATAAGCAATTCAAAAGCATCCAAAAACTTTTACTTAGTGACTCTCTTTGTCTTGCATTTGGATAAATTCTAAGCTTAAATATTTTTTGCTACTATTCCATCATATACTTGTAAATAAATTATAATATAAGATGATATTATAAAGTGATAATATATATAATGCATTTAATCATAAGAACATATCATCTAAATTACAGGTTATAATTATTGCTTTGTTATCTATTAGTTGTCAATAAAAAACTACATATAGTATGTAATTATAAACTAATACTTAAAACTAATACTTATATGTAGATATTATTTTGAACTATACGTAGAACTATATATTATATCTATCTAACTAAAATTTATGATATTTTTATAGAGGTTGTATTTAGTTACTGTTTATGTTTCATCATTCATCACTTTTATTTATACTATCTTGAAGAAAATCTGATAATGGGTTATTATCTGTTAATTGTTCTAATATTTGATTACCGTATTCTTGAGTACTAAGACTTTTATTATTTGCGCCTCTTATTTTAGCATTTGTAAGGCCGTTTCTATGTTTTATGAATTTGTCTACTTTTCTAATATTACCTATTTTTTTCGT
The DNA here is from genome assembly GCA_949285775.1 of uncultured bacterium. Classification (GTDB taxonomy): domain Bacteria; phylum Bacillota_I; class Bacilli_A; order RF39; family UBA660; genus RUG11198. The sequence continues at coordinate 2,879 of CASEAD010000060.1, read as the reverse complement.
AGTTTCTAATTCGTATTTATGTCTTGCACTTTGATTACGATATTTACTAAACATTATAAAGAAATATATAAATCCCAAGAATAGAAAAAGCCAATTATAATCAAAATCTACAAATAACATTGCTAATACACCTAGTATTTCTACTAAAATAGATATTCCTATTAACTTGGTCATATGTACAGGAACACTACCCATTGTTTCTTTTGTTCTGGCATTTACGGCCACATAGTGTAATACCTTTTTATTTCCCTTTACTTGTTGATAACTATATAACCATACAGGTAAATAAGCCGCTTTCCATTGTTCACCTTTGATTGATAATTGTTCTTGAGTCCAAGCAACACCTCTATCATACTCTTTCAGAGTCTCATTTGCGGCAAATCTAGCAATATCTTTAGCTTGACTATCTACTAATGGTTTTAATTGTTCTATATTGGTATCTCTTTTTTCTGATGTATATCCTTTTAAATAATTTGCATTCCATTTAACAGCATTTTCTATGTCAAACGGCATAATTGCATTTATTACATTTGTAGTTTTATCTGAAGATGTTTTATTTAGTTTATCTGAACTAGATTCTACTGTTAATCCTTCTACTGTTATATCAAATTCTCTTTCTACATTATATAAATCAGCATCATAATAGGTTACTAATCTATCACCTTGTTTTCTTGTATATTGTCTTGTTGTGTGTTCGGCTTGTCCTATTAGGTTGGAATGCGCATTTATATCTACTACCATATAAGGAAAATATACACCCATTATATTGTCTGTGGTAAATTCTTCTTTAAATTTCGGATGAGCAAAAAATTTTCTTTTTCCGACAAATTTTTCTATTTCCGCCTTAGCATCTTCTTTTTTTATGCTAAAAGGTAATACGACATCTGGAATACTACCATTGGGGATTTGTTGATTGACAGATAATGTGTTTCTGCACCAATGGCATCTTGCTTGAGTCTTTTCTGAGGTGTCTATTACTACTTCTGCTCCACAACTGTTGCATTTAAAGGTTAAAATATCGTCTGTATCCGCTGCTATATCTTGAGCTCCTGATCCTATAATTTGACCTTGCAACTGATTAATATCTGTGATCATTCCTTCTACTTTTTCTGGTTCAAATTCATGTCTACAAAAATTACATCTTAATTTACCACTATTAGGGTTTATTGAGATATCTGTTGAACCACATTTAGGACATTTATCCTGACCGTCCTTAGCCCCAATATCGGTTTCAATTATTGTCGTAGTATTATCAGATATGTTTTGGTTATTATTATTTGGTTTACTATTCTCTTGCATAGACTATATTCCTAATAATTTTGATTTTAATTTATCGTATTCTTCTTGGGTTATTGCTCCAGCATCTAGTAGTTTTTTTGCGTTTAATAATTTCTCAGTTGGATCTTCAGATGATGAACTTGTTTGTGTGGTTGGTGAAACATTTTCTTGTTGTACAGGCTGAACTGGTTGTTGTGATGTAGCAAACGCTGGCTGATATGATGATTGGGTTGGTTGTTGTTGCATTGTACCCATCATTCCTCCTGCGGCATTCATCCCCATTCCCATAAAGGCCATTCCTGCTCCTCCGCCATTTTCTCCGGCTGCTTGAATACCACGTGCAGTAGCTTGTTGCATAAAAGCATTTCCTCTTGCGCCTGATAGAGCATCAGCTTTTTTGACGTCTTTCATTAGCTCTTTAGTATCTTCATCATATTCTATAGATAGTATAGCGGTCTTAACTATTTCTAGGCCTCTGGTCGCTTTCCATTGATATGCATCTTCTACTGCTTGAGCCATTGCTTGAGCAAATCCAATTTGGTCTCCTTGTATTTTAGAGATTCTATTTCCTTTGCTTGGATCGTTTGTATAATTTGAGAAAGCTGCGGATAATGTTCCTACGACTTCGTTAAATAATTGGGTTCCTGCTTCGTTATCCATATCGGCAAAATCAAACACAGGTGCTCCTGGTTGTAAGTACTTGGCTGGAACAAAATTCTTCACAAACAATAGTGGATCAATAATTTTCAAGGTGTATGTACCTCTTGTTATTGCTCCTACTTGGGTGCCAAAGTATGCATCATCCCAATAAATTTCTGATTGTGTTCCAAATTTATTATTTGGAATTTCCTTTAAATTAACGTAAAACGCTAACTGTTGAGAAGCTGGTTGTCCACCAAACTTAAATCTTTCTATCGTTGTACCTATTGTAGACGATAATATTCCATCTCCTGAGAAGAACGATTTTGAATTTGGATCATCTGATCTAAATTCGAAGCCTCCTGGTTCGGCAATCATTCCTGTAATTGCTCCATCTTGAATAGTAATTAGAGCAGTCCCTTCTGGTACTATGATTTTACTACCATTAGTAATAATATTATCGCTACCTTTAGTGTTTTCTCCTCGGCCTGCATTTTCTCCTTTTGGTACTGCTTGAAATAAGGCTGCTGTTGATGGAACATTTGGTCTTGGCATATAGAAATCTTTCCATTGATCAGCAAATGTTCCTCCTAAGGAACCTGTAAAAGCTTTAATAAATCCCATTTTTCTACCTCTTTCTTTATTTTAAAATTAGTGAATAGTTACTTTGGGGAATAACATTAAAATAATAATAAAATGATATTATTTAATTATAGAAAATCTAATTTTTGAAAAAATATAATTTTTTAAATAATAAGTAAAGTATGTTTAATTTACTTTATCTTATATAGTATAGTGATATATTATTCATAGTTATTATTATTTTTTATACTTCATACTCCTTAATCGTAACTATTCGACTTAATTATAACATAGTTTTATATAAGATTTCCATATATTTTTTGAATTTAATTAAGGGTTAACTGTAAGGGATATTGTGATTATTTTGAGGAATTTATTTT
>CASEAD010000059.1 GCA_949285775.1 uncultured bacterium | reverse complement strand
TTATTAATATTTTTTAATTTATCTATAATATCTTCAGTAGTATTTAGATTATATGTTATATTATCATTAAAAGTTTTATTAATTATAGTAGTGTCACTTAATATATAATCTACTTGTTTTATATATTTATATTCAAAAGTTATAGTTATATTATATCCTTCTATTAATAACTTTATATGATCTTTTAAGCATTCTACTACACTTTTGGTATATGCCCTAACTAAACCACCTGCTCCTAATTTTATACCACCAAAGTATCTTATTACTATACATAAAACCATATTTAAATTATTCTTTTCCAATACTTGTAATATAGGTATACCCGCTGTACCACTAGGTTCTCCATCATCACTTTCTTTTTTTATGTTATTAAATATATATCCGTAGCAGTAATGAGTAGCGTCTTTATAATTATTTTTAGCGCTATTTAAATATATATTAACTTCATCAATGCTATTAATATTATATATTAAACAAATAAATTTAGAGTTCTTAATAATAATAGTATTTGTATTATTAATTACAGTATTCATTAGTTATCACCAGTTTAAGTATATCAAAACATTATTAGTTAGACAATAATTTACAAATAAAAAAAGACAAAACACTAGATATAAATAATTATTTATGATAAAATATAAAAAGTAGAAAGGAAGTAGTAATGAGAATAGGTGTCGATATAGATGGGGTTTTGAATGATATTGGGCAGTGGCATTATTCTTGTGGACATAAGTTTTGTATTGAGAATAATATTGATAGAGGATTTAATCCTTATAAATACTTAATGGAAGAACAATTTATGATTACTGAGGAAGAAAATTATAAATTTTGGAGAGAATATATATTTGATTTAATGGTATCTATTCCTCCAAGACCTTATGCTGCTAAAGTATTACATTTACTTAAAGAAATGGGACATGAGATTATTATTTTATCTGCTAGAGATAATAAATATTTAACTAATCAATATGAAAATACAATGAATTTTTATGTAGAAGAGTGGTTAAATAAAAATAATATTCCATATGATGAAATAATAGCGGGTCCTGGTGATAAGAAGGAGAAATGTATTAAGAATAAAATTGATATTATGATAGAAGATAAAGAGAATAATGTTCTTAAAATTAGCGATATTATACCTGTTTTATGTTTTGACGCTCCATATAATTTAAAAGTTAATAAAAAGAATGTTACAAGAGTATTTAGTTGGTATCATATTTACAAATATTTTTTAGATCTAAATAAATAGACTTGTTTAATTAGGCATTTATATGTTATAATTTATGTGAAGACTATGGAGGTTCTTATGAGATATTTAGGCCTAGATTTAGGAAGTAAAACATTAGGTGTTGCTGTTAGTGATACTACAGGTATGATTGCTAATACATTAACTACTTTATATTTTAAGGAAGATGATTATAGTAGTACACTAAAACAACTTAAAGATATTATAAAAGATAATGATATTGGTGTAATTGTCTTAGGATATCCCAAAAATATGAATAATTCTATAGGAAAAAGAGCAGAAATAACTTTAGAATTTAAGAATTTACTTGAAGAATCCTTTGGATTAGAAGTAATTTTAGAAGATGAAAGACTAACTTCAGTTATTTCCAATCAAGTATTAATAGAGGCTGATTTATCTCGAAAGAAAAGAAAGAAAAAAGTTGATGGTCTTGCTGCTAATATAATATTACAAAGTTATTTGGATAGGAAAGGAAGATGAATTATGGAAGAAAAAAATACATTTACAGTAATGAATGATAAAGGAGAAGAAGTTACTTGCGAAGTTTTATTTACATTTGAATCAGAAGAAACAAAAAAGAATTATATTGTATATACTGATAATACTACAGATGATGACGGTAATGTTAAGGTATATGCCTCTATATTTGATCCTAATGCCGAGAATACTGAATTAATGCCAATTGAAACTGATAGGGAATGGAAGATTATTGAAACTATATTAGATTCAATTCAGGAAGAGAATAGTAAGAATAGTGAAGATAATTAATATTTATTAGAAAGAAAGGGGCTGCTATGAGGAAAAAGCCAAATATATATCTTGCTTTCTTAGTATTAATTATTAGTATTACTATTTTTTTAGGTAGTTTGTATAATTATGGATTATCTAAAGTAAGTAATGATAATACATTAAAAGAAGTAATAATTGAACAAGGAAGTATTAATTCAATAGCCCATACATTGAAAGATAATAATTTAATAAAAAGTATTATAGCATTTAAGGTATATGTTTATATATCGGGTAATACTAATTTAAAGGCTGCTACCTACGAGTTGTCTGAGAATATGGGTACTAAAAAAATTGTCGAAATACTAGCGAGTAATACAGGTAGTAATACCAATAATATTAAACTTACATTTAATGAGGGTATTAATATGAATGATGTTGCTACTATTATAGAAGAGAATACCAATAATAGTGAGGAAGATGTTTATAATTTAATAGAGGATAGAGATTATTTAAATGAATTAATAGATGAATATTGGTTTTTAAGTAGTGATATATTAAATGATAAGATATATTATTCTTTAGAAGGTTATTTATATCCTAATACTTATATATTCTCTTCAGAAGATGTTAGTGTAAGAGATATATTTAGTTCAATGTTAAATGAGATGGATAGAAAGTTATCTGATTATAAAGACGAAATAGAGGATAGTGAGTTATCTATTCATGAGTTAATTACTTTAGCATCTATGGTAGAATTAGAGGGAAGTAGTATAGAAGATAGGAAAGGTATAGCAGGGGTATTTTATAATAGGTTAGATTCTGGTATGACTTTAGGAAGTGATGTTACTACTTATTATGGTGCTAGGGTTGATTTATCAGAAAGAGATTTATATGCTAGTGAAGTAAGTGCGTGTAATGATTATAATACAAGGTGTGCTACTTTTACAGGGCTTCCTGTATCTCCTATATGTAATCCTTCTATCGAGGCAATAGAAGCTGTTATAGATCCAGAAGATAATGATTATTATTATTTTGTAGCGGATATTAATAGAGAGATTTATTTTAGTAGGACATCTACTGAACACAATCAAACTATAAGTATGTTAAGAAATAATAATTTATGGTATGAATATTAAAAAGGACACAATTGTTGGTTGTGTTCTTTAAATTATTTTGTGCGTGTTTTAGTTGTGCGTGTTTTAGTATATTCTTTTTTTACTGGTTCGTTAGAAACAAAAACATCTAAGGCGTCTAATCCTGTTGATGATGGCTCACATATATGAATACATGGTATAGTATCTCTTTCTAGGTATTTTTTAAGTCCTGTTTGGTATAAATACTCAGAAAGATATGAACAGTTGTAGCCATCGCCATAATGCCACTCTAAATTTTTTAGTGGTCTTCTCCCAGTATAAATAAGTCTAATTATTAATTTATTATCCTCTTTTATTAAACCGGCGCTTGCAAGATTTTCTTGAAAGCTATTGCCTATTAATTTTGAATCAATTGGACTCCAATTATATTTTACTAATTTTGAATAATTAATGTTTTTCATAGCTTTTTCTAACATTTCAGCACATTCATTTGCAAGTTTTTGTAATCTTTTTGCTTTTTCCTTTTCTTTCTCCATTTGGGCTTCTTCTTTTTTTCTTTCTTCTCTTATTTTATATTCTTCTGCTTTTTGTATTATATTCGTACTTTGTTCTGCTATTTTGTTCATTTTTCCCATTATATTATTATAGTCTCTTTGCGTGTCATTATTTAACATAAAATATTCCTCTCTTTCTTTGATAATATTTTATATGCTATCATAAAGTTTATTTAGTGTCAAGTATTAATTTATGCTTTGTTAAAGGTTTGCATAATACATATAAATACATAATTAAAGGATATAATTATTAGTTATGTTCTTTATTTAATTCTTTTTCTTATTCTTGGTGACTCTGTTTCTAATGTTTCAAGCCATTTATTAATATTATCTAATGCAATTTTTATTTCTATATGGCTAGAGACTTCTGGTGTGATATTTAAACTGTATATTGGATCTCCACGACCATAAATTGGTATGTTTTCATATATTACTTCATTTTCACCAATTCTAGGTATATTAGTATAATTATAATATCCAGTGCGGTTTGCAACTGTCCAATAAAAATCTTTAAATTCTTGGGTAGGATTTCCTTTTTTAAAAAAATTTCGAGATTGATAGCCGGTTATAACACTGTTATAGCCTTTATGCTCTAAGTCATATGTCATTGGTTGACCTTGCTTTACTCTTACGTGTATATATGAACTAAAATTTGAATTTATTAGTTCTGCTTCTTTTTTGGTAATAGGGATTGAAGGACATTCGGAATAATATATATTCATAGTTAGTTCTGAACTTTCTTGAAGATGAAATCTTGCTTTAGTCACTATCCCATTTTGGGCAAAAAAAAGTGATGATTTTATATAATTTATAGCGTCAATTAGTTTATTATTTTTTATATATGGAGATTCTAAAGCGATTTTGGCCAATTTTAGTATCTCTGGAATAATAACATATCTTATTCTTTCTATCAGTATTTCTGTTTCTTGTTTTTCGTCATTTTCTTTTAATTTTTCTGATATATCATCTGTTAAAGGAAGACCAACATATTTCATATATCGTTTTTTTAGCTTATAAAGTTCTACTATATTATTTTCTGTAAAATTATTTAAATTTTCCTTTATATCTAAATTTATATAGATATAAAGGTATTTGTAGTTATATGCATTAAATATTATATATCTGGGGGTATAGCTTTGGGATAAGTCATAAATATCATACCCACGAGACATTATGTACTCTAGATTAGGTTCTGGAGAATTAGCGCTACCTAATTTAATTTCTATATATGGACTAAATTTAGAATTTATTATTTTTACATCTTCTTCAGTAATAGGTATTTCTGATTCATATGTATATTTTATTTTTATTGGCAAAGTGTAATTTAATCCTTCAAGAGAAAACTCTGTTCCTGAGTAAAGTTCACAGTTTTGAGCAAAAAATGGTGTAATACACTTTTTAAGATTAAAAGTATTAAGATTTTTATATTCTTCAGGAGTACGAGCCCATTTACTTCTTTCCCAATTTGTTCTGCTTGCTTCTTCTATGGCAATTGTTGCTAACTTTAGTATTTCTGGAATAATAACATTATTTATTCTTTCTGGTATTTTTTCTTCTTTTATTGAAGTTGTTTTTTCTTGTAAATTTAATTTATGAAATTCTTTTAGTTTGAATAAGTCAACTTTTATTGCTATATAACCATAATTTATACCATATGCATCATAACTTCCATTTACTACAATACTTATATATGGAAATTTGGAAGTTATTAGTTTAGCTTCTTCTTTGGTAATAGGTATTGAGGCATAGTTGTTGTAATATATACTTATATCTAGATATCTACCTTTATCTGTATATGCGTTTGGATATAGATGAAATTTTGTTTTACTTATAAAACCAAATTGTATAAAAAATGATGTGATACAGTTTTTAGCATCTATTCCTTGATCATATTCTGAAATTGGCTTTATATTTGGATTTTCTAAAGCATTTTGTATTAGTTTTAGTATTTCTGGTATAATAATATTCTCTATTCTTTTTATTTGCATTTCTTCTACTGCTTTTTTTAGTTCTTCCAAATTTTTAATATTTTTGGGATTATTTCTAGCAATTTCTTTTACATATGTATTTTGTAATTCATAAAGTTGTATCATTATGTTTTTATCTATACCTTCAGCAAATGACGCTTT
>CASEAD010000058.1 GCA_949285775.1 uncultured bacterium | reverse complement strand
GGTTACCAGTAGGCTCGTCACAGATTAATAGCTTGGGTCTATTTACAATAGCACGCGCTATGACAACTCTTTGTTGTTCTCCTCCGGATAATTGATCGGGATATTGCCTAACTTTATTTTTTAATCCTACTAAATCTAATACTTCTAGAACTCTTTTTTGGATTTCTTTTTTTTCGGCACCAAAGACCTCCATTGCAAAGGCAACATTTTCAAAAACAGTTAACTTGGGTAATAACTTGAAGTCTTGGAATACGACTCCTATCTTTCTTCGTAGGACGTATACTTTTCTATTTTTCAATTTAGCAACATTTATTCCACCTATTATGATTGATCCTTTATCGGGTTTTTCTTCACGATATAGCATTTTTATTAGTGTTGATTTTCCTGATCCAGAAGCACCTATAACAAAAACAAATTCGCCTTTTTGGATACTTAAATTAAAGTCATAAAGCGCTACGACACCATTTTTATATGTTTTTTGCACATTATCTATTCTAATTAATTCCATATACTTTACCACCTCATTAGTCATTTATCATTATAACATATTAGTAATATTTTTTTGATATTTTTTTGATATTTTTTTGGTATTTGATAGTATTTTCTTATAAATTTGTAAAGAGAAGATTTAGATATGCTACATTCCTCCTCTTATTTCGTAGGTATCTGTAACAAGGAAAAATAAGTCTTCATCAATTGCTTCAATTACTTGTTTAGTCATAAAATATTCTCTGTTAGGTACAGCGCACATTAAAACTTTTTTTCTATCATCACTGTATCCTCCTTTTCCTTGCATAATAGTAGCGCTGTGTCCTAAGGTATCAGTTATATATTGGTTTATTTCTTTATATTTATCTGTTACTATATAGAATGTTTTAGATGCTGATGTTTCTAACATTATTCTATCTGTTACAATAGAAGATATATATAATCCAACAAGAGCATATAAGGCGTTACCAAAGCCAAAGAATACTCCACCCACTAATACTAATACACCATTTACTACTAATGTTGATTTTCCGATAGACATTCCAAAATATTTATATAATATTTGATAAATGGTTTGAAATCCTCCTGTAGAAAAGCCACTTTTCATAATTATTCCATTTCCTAGTCCCATTATAATTCCTCCAAAAAATATTGTTAGGAATAAAGATGATATATAAAAATTAAAGATTATAGGAAAAATTTCAGTGAATTTCATAAAAACTGGTAATAATATTACGCCAAAAACTGTTTTTATTGTTGCTTTTTTTCCTAATAAAAAGTAGCCTATTATTAATGTTATGGCAGAAAAGATAAATACGAAAGTGCTGCTGTCAATATCTATAAATTCTTTTACTAGCAAAGATAATCCGGTAGAACCGCCGTTTACAATATTATATCTTGCAAAGAATACAGTAAAAGATGCTGCATATAGTAGTAGTCCCCAAACAAATAATGCAAATCTTTCGATTAAGTTTCTATTGCTTATTTCATTAATAAGTTCTTCAATATTAATATTATTTTCTTTTAGCATTATTACTTACCTCATATGCATCACAGACTAGAAAGAAGATATTTTCATCTATTTCTAGTAGGCCTTCTTTAACGATAAAATATTGTCTAGTAGGGACTACTCCTAGTAAAAGGGTTGATTTTTCATTACTATATCCACCTTTAGCATTTATTAATGTTACTCCACAATCAGATACGGAAAGAAGAAATTCTTTTACTATTTTTTCTTTATCAGTAATAATATAAAAGGCTTTGCTTTGGGATATTCCTAATACGACTTTATCAGTCATAAAACTTATTATATATAATACTAAGAAGCCATATAAAACAGTTTCCCAAGAAGATACTAATAAGCTTGATAATACAACTAGGCCATCGGATACTAATGTAGCTTTACCAATACTTACTTTTGTGTATTTTGATACTATTTCTGTTATAATATCTGTTCCACCTGTATTAAAGTTAGTTTTAAAGATAAAACCATAGCCTATTCCTGATAAAACTCCACCAAATATAGCAATAATTAGAGTTTCAACGTTTTCAAACTGGATATATGACGCTATAAAACCTGTTAGCCATACAAAGATAGGAAACATTATGGATCCTACAATGGCGTGTTTTGTTTTGTTTTTTCCTAAGGCGAAATAGCTTACTATTAATAGAATAATATTCATTACTAATATAAATAAAGAATTGTCTATGCCGAACTTTTTATTTATAACAATTGATAATCCTGAAACTCCAAAACATACTATTCCGTATCTATCAAAGAAAACATTAAAGGAAAAAGCAACTATAAAGCAACCTAAGGCTAGATACATATATCTTTTTAATAGATCTTTTTTATCAATATCATTAATAACTTTATTTATCCTCTTTTGTCTTAGTTTTTTAAATATATTCATTTAGCATCACTTCCTTAACTCTTCTTTTATGAATTCATCCAACCAACCATCTAATACTTCATCTACTTTACTTGTTTCATATTTAGAATCATTATCTATTACTCTAGTGTATGGGCACATTACATAGCTTCTTTTTCCTGAGCCAAAGGCATTAGCAGTATGTGATTTCATACTATCTAACTCTTTATTCTTTTTTTCTAGTTCCATTGTATAAAGTTTACTTTTTAGGATTTGTAAGCAATGTTCTTTATTTTGGATTTGGCTTCTTTCATTTTGACAAGTTACTACTATTTGGGTAGGTAAGTGAGTAATTCTTACTGCAGAATCTGTTGTATTTACTCCTTGTCCGCCTGGCCCGCTGCTTCTATAAATATCTATTTTTAAGTCTTTTTCGTTTATCTCAATATCAATATTATTATCTATTTCTGGGGTTATTTCAACTGATGCAAAAGATGTATGTCTTCTTTTATTAGAATCAAACGGGCTTATCCTAACTAGTCTATGTATTCCTTTTTCTCCTTTTAAATAACCATAAGCGTTTAGTCCAACTACTCTTATCATTATACTTTTATAGCCTACTTCTTCTCCTTTTTGGCTTGCTAGTTCTGTTACTTTATAATTATTCTTTTTTAAATATCTAGTATACATTCTATAAAGCATACTTACCCAGTCACAGCTTTCAGTTCCTCCTGCTCCGGCATGTATTTCTAAGATACAATTATTTTTATCGTATTCTCCATTTAAGTATGTTTGGATTTTTAAATCTTCTATCTTATTAGAAATACTTTTATATTCTTCTTCAATAAGTTGGTATAATTCATCGTTTTCATTATTAAGTAAAGATAGTGTTTCAAGATTATTATTAATATTATTATCTAGTTCTTCTATGGGATTAATGATATTTTTTAAATTATTTATTTGGGTAATAGTATCATTAGCGGTATCTTTATTGTTCCAAAAGTTTGGATCGTTTATTTTAGTGTTTAGTTTATTTATTTTTAATTTGATGTTATCTAAGTCAAAGAGACCTCCCAATATTATATAAGTCTTCTTTTAATTTTTGATATTCTTTAGTTAATTCTTTTATATCCATAAGTTCCTCCTTAATTAGTGTTATTTGTGCTAAGACTTTGATTATCTTCTTCTATAATAGTAAACTCTTCTACTTCGTTAATATCTGTATATTTAAATGTTACTTGGCATTCGTTTACATTTAAAGAATTATCAATAGCATTTAATAAATTAGTATAGTCGATATTAATAGTGGGTATATCATTTTCAACATTTATTTCTATTTTAATATTATTATCTTCAGTATAAGTTTTTATTATTTCTTTTACTGGTAGGTTATATACATAACTAGTGTTACCATTGCTGTAATTAGTAGTGTGATCTAAAGTAGCACTTGATATATATTCTTTAATAGTTGTAAGAGATAGGTATTTTTGTTCTATTAAGTCATAGATATTATCAATATCCGCAAGGGTATATGCGCTATTGGTTTGGGTATAATATTCGTTATCTATTTGATAATATGTTGTTGTGGTATTATCTACTATTTTATTAATAATGGTGTTATTTTCATTAGTTTTTCCTGTATAGGAATAGTTATATTGGGTTAAATTACCATCTATGTCAGTATCTTCCTTATTATCTATTCTAGTTAGAGAGATATTTATTTCATAGGAATAGTTATTTGTTATTTCATCTAATATGAATGTTTCTTCTTCGTTAGGGGTAGTTGGTATTGTGGTGCTATTATAGTTGTAATTACTGCTTACTCCTGATACGCTAGTATATATAAAAAGAATAATTATTAAGCCAAAGCCTATTATTAATTCTAGTTTAGCTTTATATTTTTTATCTTTTAGTTTTTCTTTAAAACTTTCTTTTTTAGTATCTTTATCTTTTTCTTTCATTTTATTTCAACACCTTACCTATTAATTTAGACTTATCTATTCCGTTTAAGTAATCTTTTACTAAGCATCTTTTTTTACCTTCTATTTTTATATCTTTTATTTTTATTAAAGAATCTTTACAAGTACAAGTAATACTATCTTTATCTATATCAATAATAGTACCACAATAATCATTTATATTATTTTTAGGTAGTAGTTCTATTTCATATATTTTTAGTCTTTTATCATCTAGGTAGCAATATGCTCCTGGTATAGGGTTTAGTCCTCTTATTAAATTCTTTATTTCTATTCCTTTTTTAGAAAAATCTATTTTTTCTTCTTCTGGTTTAATATTATAAGCATAAGTTACTAATGATTCATCTTGTTTAGTTCTAGTAATAGTATTATTTATGATATTAGGTAATGTTTTTTCTAGTAATGTTGAACCTAGATTAGACATTTTTTCATAAAGAGTACCTAATGTATCAGAACTATCTATTGTTATTTTTTCTTGGCTTATGATATCTCCAGCATCCATCTTTTCAGCCATATACATAATGGTTATTCCGGTTTCTTTATATCCTCTAATTATCGACCAATGAATAGGTGCTCCTCCTCTTAAGTCTGGTAATAAGGATCCATGTACATTGATACAACCGTACTTAGGGTAGTTTAATAATTCTTTGGGAATAATCTGACCGTAAGCACAGGTAATAATTATATCAGGGTTAACATCTATAATATGTTTATATTCTTCTTTTATTTTTTGGGGTTGGAATACTTCGATGTGGTGTTTATCTGCGATGACTTTTGTTTCGGGATCAATTATATTTCCTTTGCGATCTTTCTTTTTTGATTGTTGGCAGACAACCATTATGACATTAGTTTTTTCTATTAACATTTCTAGAATAGGTACCGCAAATGAGGGGGTTCCCATAAATACAACTTTTAGTTCTTTTATTTTAGTTAGTGTCATTTTATCACGTTCCTTTATAACTATTATCTATTAGGAATTATAACAAAAAAAAAAGAAAATTGCTACAAGTTTCGACAATTTTCTAATTATTTCTTATTATGGAAATATAGTTATTAACATTTGTTGCCCATGCTGGATTTTCAGCATATTTAGGATTCATTGTTTCGGCAGTAGTTAAGCCATATGCTACGTAGTTTCTAGCAATATTATCAATGAATGCTTTTATTCCTTCTTCTAGGGTGTTAAAGTAGCCATAGGCACCACAGCCTGAACCTTTCATTCCACCTACATTATTACAACTTTTTACTAAATTACTACAATTCCAATTACAACCAGTTTCTTCTAATGAAATGGCAAGAGCAAGATATGGATCTACTCCACGTTCTAGGGAGTAAGATGCATATAAGTACCCGTACCCTGATAGTTCATTTTTCATAGACCTTTCTAATTTGCTTGCTAAATCGTTTAAGGTCATTCCTTCATAAACTACAGGTTCTGTTTCTACTACTTCTTGTTCTTCTACTTCTATCTCATTAGTAGTAATGACAGTATCTATATTATCATCTTCAGTTGGGGTTTCTTCTTCTGCTATTTCTTCTGAAGATTCAATATTTGCTTCTTCTACTTCTATCTCGTTTGATGTTTTATTTTGATTAGATGTTGTTACTTCGGTAGAAGAAACTGTTTTAGTACTCATAATATCTAATACATTATCATCACATAGTAATAACATAATGCACAAACATACTAAAGTAGTACTTAAAAATACTATCATTGGTTTTTTTCT
>CASEAD010000057.1 GCA_949285775.1 uncultured bacterium | reverse complement strand
TCTTTAGTTACGGTTATTATTAATGGTAATAAAGAAATTTGTTCTGTAAAAATTGATTCTGATGGTTTTGATAAAGATGAGATTGAATTGTTAGAAGATATGATTATGGTAGCTTTTAATGATGCTTGTAAGAAGGCTGATGCTGATAAAGAAAAGAAGTTAGGTAAATACGGACAAGGCTTGGCTGGTTTGATGTAATATGTATCCTAGTAGTGTTAGACAGCTTATTGATTCTTTTAAGAATTTACCTGGTATTGGTGAAAAATCTGCAGAACGTCTTGCTTTTTCTATGGTTAATTTTGATAAGGAAACACTTACCAATTTTTCTAATGCTATTGTTAATGTTAGGGATTTGGTTTCTACTTGTAAAATATGTGGCAATATTTCTGAGGGAGATATTTGTTCTATTTGTTCTAATGAAGATAGAAATAATGGAATGATTTTTGTGGTTGAAAAGCCTAAGGATATATTTTTATTTGAAAAGTTAGGTGTTTATAAGGGGAGATATCATGTTTTAGGTGGTTTGCTTTCTCCTTTGGAGGGGATTGGTCCTGATGATATTAATTTAAAGAGTTTACTTGAAAGAGTTCGTGATGGAAAGGTTAAAGAGGTTATTTTGGCATTAAAGCCTAGTGTTGAAGGTGAAACTACTATGCAGTATATTAGAAAAGTTCTAAGTGAAATGGATGTTACTGTATCGAAAATTGCTACTGGTGTTCCTATTGGTACGGATATGGAATATATTGATTCTTTGACGTTGGAGCTTGCTATTGATGAAAGAAAGGATATTAGTTAATTTTTTTCATATTATTAAGTGGTGATATAATGTTAAAAAAGCTATTTTTTTTGATTAAGAAAATAGTAGTAGCGGCTATATTGATATATACTTATGATTGTTTGGCATTACCACTTAATGTTATTATTCCAATTAATGTTATTACAATTGTTTTAGTTTCATTATTTGGTGTTCCTGCGATGTTTGGTTTAGTTCTGTTTTCCTTTGTTTTTTAGGTGGTGATAATTTTATGTTTGACAATTATATTGAAACACAAGATGTTGCTTATTCTATTTTAAAGAATGCTATAAATAATAATAAATTATCTCATGCTTATTTGATTGATAGTAATGGTAGTAGTGATTCTTTTGATTTTGTAATTAGTTTTGCTAAGGTTATAATTTGTGATAATAATTATACTAATTTTAGTAAATGTAATGGTTGTAATAAATGTCATAGGATTGATAATAATAATTTTTTAGAGGTTAAGGTTATTGATTCTGATGGGATTAATATTAAGAAAGAGGATTTGTTAGAATTACAAGATAATTTTAGTCTTTCTAGTATTGAGTCTAAGGTAAGAGTTTATATAATTAAAGATTGTGATAAAATGACTCTTCAGGCTGCTAATTCTTTATTGAAGTTTTTAGAGGAGCCTAATGATAATATTGTGGCTTTATTGGTGACAGATAATTTTAATAAAGTATTGAGTACTATAGTTTCTAGGTGTCAGGTTATTAAGTTGAAAAAGTGTAATGTAGGTTTTAAGGAAAATGCTATATATAATTTTGCTTCTTTGTATGGTGGAAATGATCTTTTGTCTTTTGTTAATGATAAGAATAATATTGATGTATTAAATGCTGTTATGGATTTTGTGAATTATTTTGAAAATAATGGCTTAGATGTTCTTATTTATATGAAAAAAAAATGGCATAATTATTTTAAAGAAAGATCTGATAATATTATGGCTTTAGATTTAGTAATAAATATTTATTATGATATTTTAAAATATAAATGTAATGTTGATAACTTGTTTTACAAGGATTTTTCTGATTATATTTATGATTTGTCTTGTAAGAATGAGATTAAGGATGTTATTCGTAAAATAAATATTTGTATTGATACTAAAGAAATGTTAAGATATAATTTAAATATAAATTTGCTTATTGATAATATGGTTATAGAGTTAGGAGGTGTTAGTAATGAGTGTTGTTCAGGTTAAGTTTGATAGTAATAATCAGTTGGCTTTATTTAAATACGATAAACATAAACTTGTTTTGAAAAATAATTTGACTGTTATTGTAGATAGTAGTACTCGTGGTTTTTTATTTGGTAAGGTTGCTTCTATATTGGATGATTTGAATATTGATGAGAGTTCTTTAGATAGGGTCGTTAGGGTCTCAACAAAAAAGGATTATCTCCAATATTTATCTAATATTGAAGATGCTAAAAAAGCTATTGTAAAATGTAAGGAATTGGTTATAAAGCATAATTTGTCAATGCATATTTTGGATGCTAATTATAATTTTGATAGAAGTCAGTTGCTTTTTAGGTTTGTTGCTGATGAGCGTGTTGATTTTAGACAATTGGCTAGGGATTTAGGTTCTTGTTTTAAAACGAGAATTGAATTAAGGCAGGTTGGTATTAGAGATAAAGCTAAGGAAGTTGGTGGTTTTGGTCCTTGTGGTAGGCGTTTATGTTGTAGTAGTTTTTTGTCTTCTTTTGATAGTGTTTCAATTAATATGGCAAAAAATCAGAATGTTTCTTTGAGTCCTAGTAAGATAAATGGTGTATGTGGTAGGCTTTTGTGTTGTTTGAAGTATGAAAATGATATGTATTCTGAAATGAAAGAGGGTTTACCTTCCGTTGGGAGTAATGTTTTTATTAATGATGAAGATGTTAAAGTTGTTTCTGTTGATGTTTTAAAGAATAAATATAAAGTTATGTTTGATGACAAAAGTTTATTAGAAGTTGATAATAATGATAGTTAAGAATAGGTTATTAAATTTTGATGCTGTAATATATCAAGATGATGATTGGTTTAAATTTTCCTTGGATTCTTTATTGTTAGTTAATTTTGTTACTATTAATTTGAGATGTAAAAAAATAATGGATTTTGCTTGTGGTAATGCACCTATACCTATGCTTTTAAGTTATAAGACTAAGGCTAAAATTTTTGGGGTAGAGTTGCAGAAGTGTATTTATAATTTGGGAGTAAGATCTGTTAAGGAGAATTCTATGGATGAACAAATTGTTTTGTTAAATGCTGATGTTAGAGAAATTGGGAATTATTTTAGTAGTGATAGTTTTGATATAGTTGTGTGTAATCCTCCTTATTTTAAGGTTAATGGTAATGGGGATTATTTATCTGAAAATAAGATTAAAAGAATTGCTAGACATGAAATTAATCTTAATTTAGATGATATTTTAATTGGGGCTAGATATTTACTTAAAAATGGGGGATTTTTTGCAATGGTTCATCGTAGTGAAAGATTGATTGAGATAATAACAAAAATGAGAAGCTATAATATTGAACCTAAAAAAATACAGTTTGTTTATGCGAAAGCTTCTAAGAATAGTGAGATTGTGTTGATTGAGGGGGTTAAGAATGGTAAAAGTGGTATTAAGGTGTTACCTGGATTAGTTGTAAGTAATGATGATGGCAGTTATACTTTAGAAGTTAAGAAGATGTTTGGTAAATAGTTTTGGATGGTGATTTTATGTGGCAATCTAGTTTTGATGGTAGTTCTATTTTGTATTTGGTTTCAACTCCAATTGGAAATTTAGACGATATTACTTATCGTGCTGTTAAAGTTTTGAATGAAGTTGAGGTAATATTTTCTGAAGATATTAGAGTAACATCTAATTTATTGAATCATTTAGGTATTAGAAAGAAGTTAATTTCTTTGCATGATCATAATGAAGAGTTAGTTAAAAGTAAGGTTTTAGATTATTTAAAAGGTGGTTTTTCCGTAGCGTTAGTTACTGATAGAGGGACACCTATTGTTAGTGATCCAGGTTATAAGACTGTTAAATATGTTAGTGATATGGGTTATAATGTGGTGGCTATTCCTGGAGTTTGTGCTTTCCTTCCTGCTTTAATTGTTTCAGGTATTGAACCACAGCCATTTACATTTTATGGTTTTTTGAATAGTAAGGATAGTAAGAAGAGAAGGGAGTTAGAAGATTTAAAAGTTGTTCGAAATACTTTGATATTTTATGAAGCTCCGCATAGAATTAAAAAAACTATGGAGATGATGTTAGATATTTTTGGAAATAGGTTTGTTAGTTTGTCTAGGGAGATTTCTAAAAAGTTTGAAAGTGTTTATCGTGGGGATATTGTTTCTTTAATTTCATCTTTAGATGATGTTAAGGGGGAGTTTGTTATTGTTGTTTCGGGTAATAAAGAAGGTTATGATAATAATTTTATATCACTTGTTGATAATATTAATTTTTATATTGATAATGGTATGAGTAGTATGGATGCTATTAAGAAAGTTAGTCGTGAGAGAGGTATTCCTAAGAGTGAAGTTTATGCGGCTTATCATAAGGATGTGAGAAAATGAAGTTAATTGTTGGGTTGGGCAATCCTGGTATTAAATATGTGAACACTAGGCATAATGTTGGTTTTTCTTTGCTTGATTTTATTGTAAAGTCTAAGAATCTTAAATTTAAGGGGATTAAATTTGATGCTGAATATTTAGATTTTTATATTGGTGATGTTAAAGTAATGTTTATTAAGCCTCTTTCTTATATGAATCTATCTGGTATGGTTGTAAAGAAATATGTTGATTATTATAAGATAGATTTAGATGATATTTTGGTTATTCAAGATGATATGGATATGAATATTGGAAGAATTAAGATTGTTTATGATAGTAGTTGTGGTGGGCATAATGGAATTCGTGATATAGAAAAAAATTTGGGTAGTAAGAAATATGCTAGGTTAAAGATTGGTATTGCTAAGGATAAGAATGTTGATAGTGTTGATTATGTTTTAGGTAAGTTTAGTGATGAGGATTTGAAGATACTTTATAATGATTATGATTATTTGGTAAATGTTGTTGATGATTTTTGTAAGTTAAATTTAGATAGGCTAATGAGTAAGTATAATAGAAAATAGTTAGTCTTTTTATGTTATTGATTGGAGGTAGTTATGAGTAATTTTTTTGATAATTTATTTAGTATAGATGATGATAATTATTATGGTGTATCTGGTTTAAATACGGAGCTTAATGTTATTTATATATATGAAAATTTTATTAAATATAATAGAGGAATGGTGGTTGTTACTAATTCTTTGTATGAGGCTAATGATGTGTATTTGAGGTTATCTAATTATACTGATAGGGTTTTATTTTTTCCTATGGATGATTTTATAACTAGTGAAGCTATAGCGGTTAGTCCTGAATTTAAGAGTGAAAGAATTAGTACTATTAATACGTTAATTAGTGATGATAAGTATATTGTTGTTTGTAATTTAATGGGTATTCTTAGGTATTTGCCTACTAAGGATATTTGGAAGCAGTCAGTTATTAATTTGCGTGTTGGGATGTCAATTGGTAGAGATTATTTGATTGATATGTTATTTAATTTAGGTTATGAAAAAGATACTATTGTTAGTGAGACTGGTAAGATTGGCGTTAGGGGATATGTATTGGATGTATTTCCTATTGGTGAAAATAATCCTGTTAGAATTGAATTTTGGGGAGATGAGATTGAAAGTATTAAATATTTTGATGTTGATAATCAGTTATCTATTAATAGTATTGATGATATTAAAATATTTCCTTTTACTGAATTTTTGTTAAGTGAGTATAAGGATGATATTAATAGAAAACAGAAGTATTTAAAGTATTATTCTAATGATATTAGTGGTTTATGGGATTATGTTGGTAATTTTATTTGTTTTTATTATGATTATAATCAGATTGAGGAAGGTTATAAGATACTTAGGGAGACTATATGGAATTATGATAGAGAAAATAAAGGAAGTTCTGGTATTAAGACTGATTATATGTATGATATAAAGAATTTGAAATTTGATAGAGAAGTTTTTTTGATGAACTTTGATAATATTCTTACTAATATTAAATTAAATCATGAGAATAAGTTTGTTAGTAATAGTATTGATAATTATAGTGATAATATAGAGTTGATCAAGAATGATTTAAGGAAGTATATTTTTCATAAGAAGACTGTTATTATTTGTGTTGATAGTGAGTCTACTATGGATAGGATTATTAAATATTTATCTGATATTTATATTGTTAAGACTGATGAGAGTAATATTATATTAAATAGTGTTAATATTATTATAAAAAATATTGATAGTGGTTTTATTTTTAATGATTATGTTGTTATATCATCTAATGATTTGTTTAAGAATGTTCATACTAAGAAGAAATATAAAACTAAATTTAAATTGGGTACTAAGATTGGTAGTGTTAGTAATATTTCTCAGGGTGATTATATTGTTCATGAATCTTTTGGAATTGGTCTTTATGATAGGTTGTGTACTATTGTTAAAAATGGTTATAAGAAAGATTATATAAGATTGATTTATGATGGTGGGGATGTTTTGTATATTCCTGTTGAAAAGATTGATCGTATTTCTAAGTTTTCTGGTAAGGAGGGTGTAAATCTTAAACTTGATAGTCTTGGTAGTGATAGATGGAAGAGGAAGAAGGCTAGAGTTAGAGATAGATTATATGATATTGCAGGTAGTTTAATTAGGGTATCTGCAGAGAGAGAGGCAATGAAGGGATTTGCATTTTCTCCTGATGATGAGAATCAGGTTTTGTTTGATAGTGAGTTTCAGTATGAGGAGACTCCAGATCAATTGAAGGCGATTGAAGATATTAAGAGAGAAATGCAAAATAGTAAACCAATGGATATGCTTTTATGTGGAGATGTAGGATATGGTAAGACAGAGGTTGCTTTTAGATCAATATTTAAAGCAGTTAATGATGGTAAGCAGGTAGCGTATTTATGTCCTACTACTATTTTATCTAATCAGCAATATAATAATGCTTTAGAAAGGTTTGGTAGTTTTCCTTTTAGGATTGCTTTATTGAATAGGTTTGTTGAATATAAGAAACAAAAAGAAATTATTAGGGATTTAGCTGATGGTAAAATTGATATTTTATTTGGTACTCATAAGATACTTGGAGATGCGATAAAGTTTAAGGATTTGGGACTTTTGGTAATTGATGAAGAACAAAGATTTGGAGTTACTCATAAGGAGAAGATAAAACAGTATAAGGCTAATATTGATGTTTTGACTTTATCTGCTACGCCTATACCTAGAACATTACAAATGGCTATGTCTGGGGTTAGAAGTTTGGCTTTAATTGAAACTCCTCCTTTACAAAGGTTACCTATTCAGACTTATGTTTTACCTTTTAATAATAGTGTTATAAAAGATGCTTTATATAAGGAATTATCTCGTGATGGGCAAGCTTTTATTCTTTATAATAGGGTAGATAATATTGAGGAGAAAGTTAATGATATTCATAAACTGGTTCCGGAAGCTAAGATAAAGTTTGCTCATGGGCAAATGACTAAGACGGATCTTGAAGATAGAATGCTTGAATTTATTGAACATAAGTTTGATATTTTAGTGTGTACAACTATTATAGAAACAGGGATTGATATTCCTAATGTTAATACTTTGATTATTATGGATGCTGATAGGTTTGGATTAGCACAATTATATCAGATTAGAGGAAGAATAGGAAGAAGTAATAAGATAGGGTATGCATATTTGATGTATGATAATGGTAAGATTCTTACGGATACTGCTATTAAGAGATTAAATACTATTAAGGAATTTACGGAACTTGGTAGTGGATTTAAGATTGCAATGAGGGATTTATCGATTAGAGGTGCTGGTGATATTCTTGGTAGTGAACAGTCTGGTTTTATTGATACTATTGGTATTGAATTATATTTAAAGATGCTTAAGGAAGCTGTTGAGAAGATAAAGGGTACTTATGTTGAAGAAGAAGTTGATGAGAATCTTGATAATAATTCTTTAATTGATGTTGAGACACATATTAGTGATGATTATATTACTGATGAGGATTTGAAAATTGAGATACATAAGAAAATTAATGAAATCGATTCTATTGATAAGTTTAATGAGGTTAAGTCTGAGCTTGAGGATAGGTTTGGAAATGTTAGTTATGATATGGAGATATACATGTATGAGGAATGGTTTGAAAAACTTGCTAATAAAATAGGGGTTAAGAGGTCTAAACAAACTAAAACATTTATTGATTTGGAGTTATCTGAAGAGGCTAGTATGAAGATTAAGGGGGAGAAGTTATTTGAGTTATCATATGAGGTTTCTAAAAATTTTAAGTTAAAGTATAAGGATAATAAGATACATATTATTTTAGATATTACTAATTTGGATAAGCATTTTTTGTTTTATTTGATTGAATTATTTAATAAGTTAATTGGTAGTATGGAAGTTATTAATTAAGAATACTTTGTATTCTTTTTTTAATGGGTTGTTTATTAGTTTATTAAAAAATGTAAGTTTTCTTTTTTATTGTTATATTGATATTTATATATATATTTTTTTTGTATGTATTGCTTGTATGAAAAATAATTTGATTTTAATTTATATATGTAGTCTAATTTTATATTATTGAATATTTTTATATGATTTTTTTTATATATAGTGATTTGTAGTTATTGTTTTTATGTGATATAGTTCTATATGAGGTGAGGGTATGCGAGATGGGGAGTTTATTAAATTAGGTTATGATGATATTTTTTATAATACTATTGGGAAGATAGATTCTATTATTATAAAGATGGTCATGGAATTATTGAATATAGATTTTAATTATAATAATGTGCATATTTATAGAAATGGTGGTAAGTATATTAGTTGTTCTTTAGTTTTAGTTTTTGATAGTTATTTATATGTAGATGTTAGGCTTGGATTTGATAATAAGTTTGGGATGAGGAAAAAAGATATTATTGAGGGTTTTTATTCTTTTATTGATATTTATGATAATACTTATGGTTTAGATGAAAATGAATATCAGTATGTTATGTTATGTTTAAATAATAATGGTGGTAATTTGTTATGTGATGTTATTAAGTTAGGTAGTAATTTTAATGATAATTATTTGATTAGTAATTGTTTTAAGGTGGTTTATTATGATTGTAGCGCTGTTAATGAAATTTTGAATGATAATGTTAATATTAGAAATATTGATTGTAAGATACGATGGTTAAGTCTTTTAAATGTTTCTCGTTTTAGGGAATTAGATTATATTATAGGGGAGGATTTGTTTAGTATTGAGGAGAAGGAGGCGTTATATAAAAGAATATTAGAGATTAGCAATATTTAGATGTGATGTTATGATGTAAATAGTGTAATTGTTTTATTTATTTTTATTGCTTTTTTTCAAGTTTATGATAAAATAATTTTATGAAGGTGGCGTGATTTTTATGAAAGATGTTTTATCTAATATACCTAAGTCTGTTAATTTAAAAGATAATAAATATTTACCAATATTTTTAATTGGTGGGGTAATTGTTATTGTTTGTTTGATAGTAATAGTTTATTTTAGTTTTTTTTATGGTGGTTCTTCGTCTTATAGTGATATAAGAAGTATTATGAGAAGTGCTGCTGTTGATTATTGCGATGAGAATTGTGATGGTTTATTTGAAGGAGTTAATTCTGTTACTGTTCCTGCTACTACTTTAATTAGTAATGGATATATGGATGATTTTAGTGAATTAACTGGGGATAAGGATAATTCTTGCAGTGGAGATGTTGTTATTTCTAAATCTTATGATGGTTATAGTTATATATCTAAGTTGGATTGTGGTAGTAAATATAGTGAAGAATCTATATATGATGTTGTGTTGAGAAATAATGAGATAGTTGAATCTGGGTCAGGTTTATATGATTTGAATGGTGGTAAAGTATTTAGAGGAGAGTATGTTGATAACTATTTGAAATTAGGGGAAACTATGTTTAGAATTGTTAAGATTAATAGCGATAATAGTTTGTTATTAGTTTTGAATGATTATGATAAGAGTACTATGTCTGTATGGGATGATAGGTATAATTCTGCTGTTGAAAAAAATGATGGGATAAATGATTATTCTATTAGTAGGGCAAAAGAGACTTTAGATGATCTTATTTCTAATGTTTATAGAGATGATATAATTAATAAGGCTATTGGATATGATTATTGTATTGGATCTAGAGATAGTTCTTCGGTGGTTAATGATGGTTCTCTTGAGTGTTCTATTAAGTATAATGATTATATATCTTTACTTACTGTTTATGATATTATAAATGCTAGTGTTGATGGTAATTGTAAGAGTATTGATACTTCTATTAATTGTCAGAATTATAATTATTTAACAGAGTATGATAGTTCGATATGGACTATTACACCTGTTAGTGGTACTACAGAGCAGGTATATTATTATGATGGTTCTGATATAGATGATTCTAAGGCAAGGGTAAGGTATTCATTGAGGTTTGTTATTACTATTAGTGGTGATGAGGTTTATGAATCTGGTGATGGTACTTTGGAAAATCCTTATATTTTATATGAATAGATAGTTATACACTATTTATTTTTTTGTTAATTTTGTTGATAGGGAGGGTTATTTATATTATAATTTTGATGATAAGGAGTTGGTTATGTTGGTAAAGATAATTTTTAGTGATTTTGATGAGACTTTAATTGATTATTACGGTGAGAGTGATTTTTCATCTTATGGTATGGATGTTTTAAGTAGAGTTAAGGATATGGGAGTGATATTTGTAATTGTTACTGGAAGGCCTATTAATTTTTTTGGTAGAATTGATAAGTTAGTTGGTTATATTGATTATATTATTGCTTCTAATGGGGCTGAGATATTTGATGTTAAAAGAGAAAAGGTTATATACTTTGATTCTATTAATAGTGATAGGTGTAGGGATATTATTGATTATTGTAGAGGTAATGATATTAAGTTTTATGTTAATTGTGGTTTAAATAGATACTGTCATAAGGATAGTATTGATAATTATGATAATATTTCACAGATTATTAGTATTTTTAAAGATAGGTTTTGGTTTGAAAAAATGAAGAGTTACTTGGTTAGTTTTGATGATATTAAGATTAGTAATATTGTTTATAATGATACTAGGTGTTCTATTGATATTAATAATATAACTGTTTCTAAGGGAAATAGTATTAAGTATTTATGTGATATTTTAGGAATTAGTAAGGATGATACTATTGGTTTTGGGGATAGTGATAATGATATATCTATGTTTGAGGTAGTTGGTAAGTCTGTATGTGTTGGTAATGCAACTGATGTTATTAAGCAATTAGTAGATGATGTATGTGATGATTGTCATAATGATGGTGTTTTTAAGTATTTAGATGATGTTATTTTGAAATGAGGTGTTTTTGGTGAGGATAATGCATTTGTCTGATTTACATTTGGGTTTGAGTATAATGGAGCAGTCTTTGATAGAGGATCAGAAGTATATTCTTAATGAAATAATAAATGTTATTAAAAATAAAGATGTTGAGGTTGTGATGATTTGTGGGGATATATATGATAAAAATGTTCCTAGTGTGGAGGCTGTTAAGTTATTTAATGATTTTCTTATTAGTTTGTCTAATTTGAAGGTTAAGGTTTTGGTAATAGCGGGTAATCATGATAGTAGAGATAGACTTATATTTGGAAGTGAGTTATTTAAAAAAAGTGATATTTATATTGAAGGTATTTATACAGGTAATATTAAGAAAATTAGTTTTAATGATGAATATGGTAAGATTAATTTTTTTATGTTGCCTTTTGTGAAACCTAGTGAGGTTAGAAAGTATTTTGGCAATAGGGATATTGCTAGTTATGATGATATGATTAATTCTATTATTTGTAATGAAGAGATTAATACGGAAGAGAGAAATGTTATTATGGTTCATCAGTTTGTTATATCTAATGGTGTATCTATTGTGAGGAGTGATTCAGAGGTTATATCTTTAGGTGGACTTGATAATGTTGATGTTAGTAATTTTGATAGTTTTGATTATGTAGCAATGGGACATATACATGGGCCTCAGAAGTTGATTAGGAATTGTGTTAGATATTCGGGGAGTCCTTTGAAATATTCTTTTAGTGAAGTTAATCAAAAGAAGAGTGTTGTTGTTATTGATTTTGGTAAGAAGGGAAATGTTGATATAGAGTTAGTAGATTTAAAACCTATTAGGGATATGAGAGTGATTAAGGGACCTATTGATAAGTTATTGGATAAGAGGGTTTATAGTTTAGGAAATGTTGATGATTATATTAGTGTTATTCTTACTGATAATGATTATGTTGTGGATGCGATTGGGAAGCTAAGAGGGGTATATAAGAATGTTTTGAGGGTTAGTTATGATAATATAAGAAGTAATGGTACTGATTTTATTAGTGATAGTTTTGATAGTAATGTGAAGTTAAAGGGTGAATTAGAATTATTTAGTGATTTTTATAAGTTACAGAATAATATAGATATGGATAATGAAAGGTTTAGTATTATATCTAATATTATTGATGATCTTAATGATAAGTAGTAATAGGAGGGTGATGTTACTTGAGGCCTTTAGAGTTAGAGATGTGTGCTTTTGGTCCTTATAGGGATAAAATTTTAATTGATTTTGCTAAGTTAGGTAGTGATGGTATTTTTTTAATTACGGGGGATACTGGTAGTGGGAAGACTAGTATTTTTGATGCCATATGTTTTGCTTTATATGGTGAGGCTAGTGGTAGTATAAGGGATAACAGTTCTTTAAGGAGTGACTTTGCTGATGATAGGGTTAAGACTTATGTTAAGTTGAAATTTATACATAAAGATGTTATTTATGTAATTGAGAGATTTCCTAAATATAAGAGAAAGAAGCTTAGAGGTAATGGTTATACTAGTGTTGGAGGGGATGCTAGTCTTATTTATTTGGATGAGGTTATTACTGGGGATAGGAGTGTTACGGATAAGTGTATTGAAATTATTGGGGTTAATGTTAAGCAATTTAAACAAATTGTTATGATTGCGCAGGGAGAATTTTTGAATTTGTTACTATCTAAGCCTCGTGATAGGGCAGTTATTTTTAGAAAAATTTTTGATACGGGTATTTATAAGGATATTAGTGATAAGTTAAAGTCTATTTATTTGGATAAAAAGAGGGAATATGATAATGTTTTATCTTTGATTGAGAATTATAAGAAGAATATTGTTCTTGATAATGATATAGATTTAAGTGTTAATATAGATAAGTTATTTGAATTGTTAGAAAATGAAATAGATAATGATAAGAAATATGAAGATGATGCATTAAGGGAGAAGAAAAATATTAATAAAGAATTGTCTGATATTATTGGTTTGATTAGTGAGAGTAATGTTATTAATAATCATTTTTTAGATTTAGATAACGCTAAAAAGAAATTAAATGAGTTATTATCTAAGAAAGATGATATTGATAAAAAGAGGGTAGCTCTTAAGAATAATAAAGATATTTTAGAGTTTGTTATGCCTATTTATAAGAAGAAACTTGAGTTTGAGGAATTAAAGGTAAGTAAGAGGAGATTATTATTAGATAAAGAGAGGGAATATGAGGATTTTTTAATTAGATTTAGAAAATTAGAGAATAATTATTTATCTTTAAATGATAAAGATATGGAACTTAATAATCTTAAGGTTAGTAGGGTTGAGTATGAGAAACTATTAGGTATTTTTAAGGAGATAGAGAAAATTGAAATAGAGCTTAATAATAAGAAAGGGTTATATAATTATGTTAATTATAAGAATAAGAATCTTTTATTAGATAAATTTAAAAGTAGTAATGAATTGGATTTAATTATTAAGAATTTAGAAAAAAGTTTTAATTTGATTAAAGATGAATTTAAGAAAAAGAATAAATATTATTTGGAGCAATATGAGATTTTTTTGAGTGCTCAGGCTGGTATTATGGCTTCTCAATTGGAGGATAATATTCCTTGTCCTGTTTGTGGTAGTTTGGATCATCCTTCTTTAGCAAAGGTTGTTTTAGAATATTTGACTAAGGAAGAATTGGATTTGTTAAAAAATGAAATAGATAATATTAATAATAATCTTAATGAATTAAGTTTAGAAATTGGTAATAAGAAAAATGAGTATAATAATATATCTAAGGAAATTAAAGGTAAAGATATTGTGATTCTTGAGAATGAGATTGATAGATTGAAAGATATGATTAATTTTGAGTTATACGGGGGGGTTATTGTAGATGATATTGATGTTTTTGCTTTAGAAAAGGATATTAGTAATTTAGTAGTTTTAAGAGATAGTAAGGTTAAGTTATGCGGTGGTAAGAAAGATATTAATATTAATTTAAGTGGGTTAAATGATAAGATAGATGCTTTATCTTTAGAGATAAATAAGATTAAGAAGGATTATGATGTGGTAGTTAAAGATAATATAAGATATAAATCTGTTATTGAATTATTAAAGAAAGATATTATTAAGATCGATAATGATATGGTTAATTGTAGTGAGGAGTTTATTTTGGCTTATAAGAAGTTGGGATATTCTAATGAAGAAGAGTGTTTTAGGTATACTCTTGATGAAGAGATAGTGTTACTTTATGATGAGGAGATACAAAAGTATGATGAAGATATACTATCTTTAAATAGTAAAATTAATACTTTGAATAATATTGTTAGTGGTAAAGAAATTATTGATATAGATAAATTAAATGAAGAAAAGTGTCAAATACAAAAGAGACTTAATGATATTGATTTGTATCTTAAAAATGTTGATAATAAGATTTCTAATAATATTAAAGTATATGGTAGTATTAAGAAACTGTATCAAAATTTGACAAAATTAGACAAAGACGTTATGGTTTACAAAGATTTGTCTGATACCGCTAATGGGTGTATTGTTGGTAAGAATAAATTGGAGTTTGAGCAGTTTGTTCAAGCTAATTATTTTGATATGATTTTAAAGGCTTCAAATATAAGATTTAGTTATATTACTGATAATAGGTATTTATTATATAGAAAGGTAGAGTCTAATAAAATTAGTGATAGTTTAGGGTTAGAGTTAGAGGTTATGGATAATTATACTGGTAAGAGGAGAGATATTAAATCTTTATCTGGTGGTGAATCTTTTAAAGCGGCTTTATCTTTGGCTTTGGGGATGAGCGATATTATTCAGAGTTATTCGGGTGGTGTTTTTGTAGATGCCATGTTTATTGATGAGGGATTTGGTAGTTTGGATAGTGATAGTTTAGAGAGTGCGATGAATGTTATTGTTAATTTGAGTGGTAATGGTAAAACTATTGGTATTATAAGTCATATTAATGAGCTTAAAAGTCGTATTGATAAGAAGATTATTGTTAATAAGAGTAATTATGGTAGTAGTGTTAGTGTAGAGATTTAATTAATTATTCCTTTTATGTATATTTTTACTGAATATTGGTAAAATATGTATAGAATGGAGTGATATGTTGAAAACTACTGGTATTATTAGAAGGATAGATGATTTAGGGAGAATTGTTATTCCTAAGGAAATTAGAAGAAATTTAAGAATTAAGAATGGTGATACTTTAGAAATATTCGTAGATGATGAGGGTATTGTGTTAAAAAAATATTCACCTATGGAAAGTATTGAGGAGGCTGCTAGTAAATATGTTGATACTTTTAATCAGGTTATAAAGCATAATGTTATTGTTACTGATAAGGATAAGGTTATAGCGGTAGCGGGTAATTTGAAAAAGAAATATTTAGGTAAGAATATAAGTGAGTTTTGTGAGAGAAGTATTGAGAGAAGGGATAGTTTTGTTGAGAGGCAAAAGAAGAATTTTGAATTTGTAGATGGGGTGGAGGAGTTTGGATATTATTCTTTTAGTTCTATTACATATAATGGTGATACTATGGGAGCGGTTATTATTATTTCTACTGATTCTCCTATTATTGAGAGTGAGGAAAAATTGGCTGTTATTCTTTCTAAGATATTATCTAATAATTTTATTTGTGAATAAATGTCTTTTTAGGAAGATGTTTTTTTGTGTTTGAGATTTTTTTGGTAAATATGTTTTGACAAAGTAGTGTTGTAATAGTATAATGGTAATGTAATGAGAATAGGAATTAAAAGGGTGATGATAATGGATAATATAATTATATCATTTGAGGACGGTTCTAAAAGAGAGTACCCTAAGGGAGTTAAGTTATCTTTTATATTAAATGATCTAAAGAGTGTTTATAAGTATGATATAATAAGTGCTAAGTTTGAGAATCAATTAATTGATTATGATGATGCGATTATGAAAAGTGGTAATTTAACTTTATTTGATATAAATACTGCTCAAGGTAATAAGATATATGAAAGAGGATTAATAATATTATTTATAACTTGTTCGATGAGAATTTTAGGGAAGGATACTAAAATAAGGATAAGACATCCTTTAGATAAGGGTGTGTATTGTGAAATTGATAAAAAAATTACTTTATCAGATCTTGATAAGATAAAGAATTTAATGAAAGAAAAGGTTAATGAAGTGCTTGTTTTTGAATGTATAGAAACTTCTAGAATGGAGGCAATTCAATATTTTAAGAATATTAAAAGAGATGATAAGGTGAAGACTTTAACATATACGGCTTCTAATTTTGTTAAGTTATTTAAGTTTGATGGTCTTTATCATTATGTAATTGGTGATTTGCCACATGACTCTTCAGTATTTAAGTTTTTTGATTTGACTTTATTAGAGGGTAAGGGTATTGTTGTTAGATTTCCTTTTGCATATGATAATGCTAGGATGAGAAAATATGTTCATCATGAGATGTATGTTAATAGTTTGGAAGAGTATTCTAGGTGGGGGAAGTTGCTTAATATAAATAATCTTGGTGAGTTAAATGAACAACTTATTAAACAGGGAGCTGGAGAGATTATTAATTTATCGGAAACTATTCAAGATTATAAGTTGTTATCTATAGCGGAGGAGATATCTTTGAATAAGGATAATTTGAAATTGGTATTAATTTCTGGTCCTTCTTCTTCTGGTAAGACTACTACTTCTAAGAAGTTATCTTTATACTTGAAGACATTGGGGTTAAATCCTTATCATATTTCTTTAGATGATTATTTTTTGGAGAGAGAAGATACTCCATTAGATGAAAATGGTAAACCTGATTATGAAAGTTTACGTGCGATAGATACTAAGTTGTTTAATAATCAAATGGATAAGTTATTAAAGGGGACTGAGGTAGTTACTCCTACTTATGATTTTATTCAGGGTAAGAAAGTATTTAATAAAAAGATTCAAATGAAAGAAAATGATATTTTGATTGTTGAGGGTTTGCATGCTCTAAATGAGGAGATAAGTAAAGAGGTTCCTAAGAATAATAAGTATAAGATTTATATAAGTCCACTTATATTTTTAAATATTGATGATGATAATAGAATTAGTTTGACTGATATTAGGTTATTACGTAGGATGGTTAGGGATTATCGTACTAGAGGATATAGTCCTTCTAAGACATTATCTACTTGGGATGATGTTAGGAAAGGTGAAGAGAAGTATGTATTTCCTTATCAAGATGATGCTAATGTTATATTTAATTCATTTTTGGCATATGAGTTGGGTGTATTAAAGACTTATGTTGAGCCTTTGTTGTATTCTGTTCCGCAAGATGATCCAGAGTATCACACCGCTATGAGGTTATTAGAGGTTCTTAAGTTGGTGTTACCTATACCTAGTGGTGATGTGCCTAAGTTATCTATTTTAAGGGAATTTATTGGAGAAAGTTATTTTGAGAAGTAACTTTTTTTCTGTATTTTTGTTGATATGATTTTTTTTAAGTGTTATACTATTTTAGTATGAATGGAGGTATATAATGAAAATAAAAGATGTTAGGGGAAGACAGATATTGGATTCTAGGGGGAATCCTACGGTTGAGGTTGATGTTATTTTAGAAAATGGTATTATTGGTAGGGCTGCGGTTCCTAGTGGGGCTTCTACTGGTTCTAGAGAGGCATTAGAAATGCGTGATGGTGGTAATACTTATATGGGTAAAGGTGTTATGCATGCTGTATCTAATGTTAATGGTCCTTTAAGGGATTTAGTTATTGGAATGGATGCTATTGATCAAAAAGAATTAGATTATGCTATGATTAGATTGGATGGTACTCCTAATAAATCAAAGTTTGGTGCTAATGCTATTCTTGGCATATCGATGGCTGCTATGAAGGCGTCTGCTATAGAAAAGGGGATGTCTTTATATGAGTATGTTGGCGATGGTAAAGAATTGCCTATTCCTATGATGAATATCATTAATGGTGGAGCTCATGCTGATAATAAGTTAGATTTCCAAGAATTTATGATTATTCCGCAGGCTGATACTATTGTAGAAAGAGTTAGGATTGGTAGTGAAGTATTTCATAATTTGAAGTCTGTATTAAAAGGAAAGGGGTTAGTAACTAGTGTTGGTGATGAGGGTGGTTTTGCTCCTGACTTGAATAGTAATAGTGAAGGATTTGATTTAATAATTGAAGCTATTAAAAAAGCTGGATATATTCCTGGTAAGGATGTTTGTTTGGCTATTGATGTTGCTGCTTCTGAGTTTTATAAGGATGGTTTGTATGTATTGGATGGGGAAGGTAGAAGTTTGACTACTGACGAACTTATTGATTTTTATGAGGAATTGATTGATAAATATCCTATTATTTCTATAGAGGATCCTGTTGATGAAAATGATTGGGATGGTTTTAGAAAAATTACAGAGAGAATTGGTAATAGGGTTCAATTAGTTGGTGATGATTTATTTGTTACTAACAAGAAATGTTTACAAAAGGGTATTGATAATCATGCTGGTAATGCTATTTTATTAAAAGTTAATCAAATTGGTACTATTACTGAGACTTTAGAGACTATAGAACTTGCTAAAAAGAATGGCTATAAGACTATTATTTCTCAC
>CASEAD010000056.1 GCA_949285775.1 uncultured bacterium | reverse complement strand
ATTAAAAGATATTAGCAAACCTATTGGTGTAAGTGAATACAAAATTTTATCAGAAATACCTGAGTTTTTAGAAAATACATTGCCAAGTATTGAAGATATTGAAAAACGGTTAGAGAATAATTTATAAATAATATTAACTTCTTTTATATAAATATTTAAATTAATATAATGAATGACTTTAAAAAATTAAAGAATATTAAATATAGTGGGTTATCTAATTATGGACATTTTATGCATGAGGATTATTCGTTAGATAAGGTAGATGAGATAAGAGAGTATTTAGTGTAGTATTTATATTTGTGGAGTAATTAAGGTATTTTATGTTATTTTGTTTATTTTGTAGAAATTTGGGTTAAAGTATGCTATACTGATTATAGAAAGGACAGTGATGGTTATGAAATGTGTAATTAGGGGAGAAAAATTGACTGCTACTAAGGCTATTCGTGATTATATTAATAATAAGCTTAGTAGGTTAGATAAGTATTTTAAGACTGATAATATAAGTGCTACTGTATTGATTAAGTTAAAGGGAAAGAAACAGGCTATAGAGGTTACTATTCCTTATGATAAGTATATGCTTAGGAGTGAGGAGGTTAATGATGATTTGTATGCTGCTATTGATTTGGTTATTGATAAGTTAGAAAGACAGATTAGAAAGAATAAGACTAAGTTAAAGAAGCAAAATATGGTTAATGTAGAATATTTTAATTTTGATTATGAGACTTCTAAGGAAGAAGAGGTAGATGATATAAAGATTACTAAGAGGAAAGTTATTGAAATGAAGCCTATGGATGAAGAAGAGGCTATATTGCAATTGGATCTTTTAGGACATGATTTCTTTATTTATAAGGATGTGCATAGTAATAATATTAATGTTGTATATAAGAGAAAAGATGGTAATTATGGAGTTATAGAAACTAATTAGTTTCTTTTCTTTTTGTTTTGTGGTAAAATTATATTTAAAGAGGTGATATGATGAATAAGTATATGATTAGTTATTATTTATTGGTAATAGGGGTTATATTGTTTTTGGTTAGTATATTTAATATGGTTATTAAGTATATAAAATATAAGGGGGTTGTTAGTAGGGATATTAGTGGATATGATATTTGTAAGAGGTTAATAGATAAACATAAGATATCTGGTGTTAATATTGTTGAGACTAGAGAGTGGCTGAAGAATATATGTAATATAAGTAGGAGAGTTATTAGGCTTGGGTTTAATAGTTATTATAATAAGAATTGTTATGATCTTGGTATTAGTAGTTTTTTAGCGGGGTATTGTATATTAAATGATAATAAGAATGTTTATATTAGAAATTTAGGGAGAATATTTTCTAAGATAAGTTATGTTAGTATTAGTAGTGTTATTGTTATATTAGTTAGTTATTTATTTAGTGGTTATTATGCTATTGTGGGGATAGTTATATTAGTAGTATTGTTTATATATCAGTATTTTAGGAAGTGTATTAGTAATGAGGTTGTTAATATAGTTAGTGGGGATATTGATGGTTTAAAGGAATTGGATAAAGATAGTAAGAGGGGAATTAAGGATGTAATTAAGGGGATAGATTTTTGTTATAATGTTGGTCTTTTTATTACTTTATTGCAGGTGTGTAGGTTAGTTATATATATGATGTAATAATTGTGTTAACCAATGATATTTAATACTAGCAATTTAATTGTTTTTTTGCTAAAATATGAGATGGAGATGATTTTATGCTTAAGATATTTAAGAAGTTATTTGATAATGAATATAAAGAGTTAGAGAGATTTAAGAAATTGGCTGATGAAATAGATAGTTTGGATAGTGAGATTAGTAAGTTAAGTGATGATGATTTAAGGGCTTATACTGATAGATTTAAGGAAAGACTTAGTAATGGGGAGACTTTAGATGATATATTGGTTGAGGCTTTTGCGGTTTGTAGGGAAGCTTGTTATAGGGTTGTTAATATGAAACCTTTTTATTGTCAGTTATTAGGAGGACTTGCTATTCATTATGGGAATATTGCTGAGATGAAGACTGGTGAGGGTAAGACTTTAACTGGGGTTTTGCCTGCTTATTTGAATGCTTTAGATGGTAAGGGTGTTCATATTGTTACTGTTAATGAATTCTTATCTTCTAGGGATTCTGAATGGATGGGTAGTGTATTTAAGTTTTTGGGGCTTACTGTTGGTCTTAATTTAAGAGATCTTTCGGCTAAGGAGAAGAGAGAGGCTTATAATTGTGATATTTTATATACTACTAATAATGAGTTAGGGTTTGATTATTTAAGGGATAATATGGTTGTTAGGAGTGAGAATAGGGTTCAGAGACCGCTTAATTTTTGTATAGTGGATGAGGTGGATTCTATTTTGATAGATGAAGCTAGGACTCCACTTATTATTTCTGGGGGGGTTGCACAGAGTGCTAATTTATATATTGATGCTGATAGGTTTGTTAAGGGGTTAGTGGAAAATGAAGATTATATTATGGATGAGAAAACTAGGAGTATTAATTTAACTGATAATGGTTCTAAGAAGGCAGAAGAGGTATTTAAGTTAAAAAATTTATATGATATTAATAATACTTCTTTGGTACATCATATTTCTCAGGCTTTGAGAGCTAATTATTTTATGAAGAGAGATGTTGATTATGTTGTTCAGGATGATAAGATAATTATTGTTGATCAGTTTACTGGTAGGCTTATGAAGGGGAGAGCTTTTTCTGAGGGGTTACATCAAGCTATTGAGGCTAAAGAGGGGGTAAAGATTCAACAAGAGACAAAGACAATGGCTACGATAACGTTTCAGAATTTATTTAGGATGTATAAAAAACTATCTGGTATGACGGGTACTGCTAAGACGGAAGAGGAAGAGTTTAGAAATATTTATAATATGTATGTTATTAGGATTCCTACTAATAAGCCTGTTATTAGGGTAGACGCTACTGATTTGCTATATCCTGGTAAGGAGGGAAAGTATAGTGCTATTGTTAAGGAAATTGAGAGAAGACATAATTTAGGGCAACCTATACTTGTTGGTACTATTGCTATTGAGACTAGTGAGTTAATTAGTAAGATGCTTACAAAGAAGAAGATTCCACATGAGGTGTTGAATGCTAAGAATAATGCACGAGAGGCGGAGATAATTGCTAAGGCTGGAGCTAAGGGTGCGGTTACGATTGCTACTAATATGGCTGGGCGTGGAACGGATATTAAGCTTGGTGAAGGTGTTGCTGAATTAGGTGGTTTATGTGTAATTGGTACGGAAAGGCATGAATCGAGGAGAATTGATAATCAGTTAAGAGGTCGTAGTGGTCGTCAGGGTGATCCTGGTTTTACACAGTTTTATTTATCTTTTGAAGATGATTTGATGGTTAGGTTTGGTAGTGAAAAGTATAGAGGTATGTTAGCAAGTCTTGGTTTTACTGGTGAACAGGTTATTCAAAATAAGATGTTAGCGGGTTCTTTTGAGAGTGCTCAGAAAAAGGTTGAGGGTAATAATTTTGATATTAGAAAGCAATTGCTTCAATATGATGATGTTATGAATAATCAAAGAGAGATTATATATGCTAGAAGGAATGAAATATTGGATAATGATTCTATTCATGAGAGTACTATAGAATTAATTAAGAATCATATTAGTGATTTGGTTAATGAGCATTTAGTGGGATCTAATAAGTTAGAGAGTAAGGATTATGAAGAAATATTGGAGAGTGTTAATGAGAATTTACTTAAGCGTTATAGGATAACATTATCTGAGATAAATAATAAAGATAGTGAGGAAGTTATTAATATTTTGTCTGATTATGTTATAAAAGATTATGAAGAGAAGTTAAAAGATATACCAGAAGAGGTAGTTAATGAATTTGAGAAGGCTATAACTCTTAGGGTTATTGATAATTATTGGATGGAACATATATCTACTATGAGTACATTAAGAGAAGGTATTGGGCTTAGGGGATATGCGAATGAGAGTCCGCTTCAGGCTTATACTATGGAAGGGTATGAGTTATTTGATATGATGATGTCTAGAATAAATAAGGATGTTTCTATATACTTATTGAAAGCTGAGATAAGACAGAATATTGAGAGAAAAGAGGTTGCTAAAAAGACTGTTACTAATGATAGTAAGGATACTAAGAGAATTCAGGCTCGTAGTAAGAAAATAGGTAGGAATGATCCCTGCGCATGTGGAAGTGGCAAAAAGTACAAAAACTGTTGTGGTAAATAGTCTTGCAAACCCTTATAAAATAAGCAATTATAGAGATTATTAAAATTGAAAAAATTGTCCACAGATGACAATTTGTCCACGATTTGTCCACGTAAATATAATTTTGTGGACAAAGATAGCAGAAGCCCTTATATATCAAGGAAAATCTACGTGGACAGATTTGTGGACATAGTATTTAAAATGTCAGCAT
>CASEAD010000055.1 GCA_949285775.1 uncultured bacterium | reverse complement strand
ATAATATAATCAAAAGATAACACACCTTTAGCTAAAACACTTTATCTTTTCTAATATTTAATGTATAATTATATTGAAAAAGGAGTATAACTATGGCTAAGAAAGATAATATAATAGAAGATGTAAAAAAAGCAAAAAATAACGTAACTAACAAAGTAAAAAAAGTAAAACTAATAGATGAATTTAAAAAGTTTATTGCTAAAGGAAATGTTTTAGATCTAGCAGTAGGTGTAATCATAGGAGCATCTTTTCAAAACTTAGTAACATCACTTACTAATAACATAATATCTCCAATACTAGGTATCTTTGGTGAAGTAGACTTTAGTGAATATGTAGTAAGTATAGGTAACCTTCACTTAAAATATGGAGCATTTATTACAGATATTATTAACTTTATCATCAGTGCTTTTATAATATTTTTGATAGTTAAATTTATGAATAAACTATTAATTAGAAAAAAAGAAGAACAAATAAAAGAAGAAAAAAACAAAGAACCAGTAAAATCAGAAGAACTAAAAGTATTAGAAGAAATACGTAATATCCTAAAAGAGAATAACAATTCTAAATAAATTAATTGTTATTTTTTTCCTAAACAATTGACTTGTTAACATCTTTTTTGTTATAATATTTTCATAAAGATAGATAATAAGTAGTAGGAGATGGTGTAATGAATCAGTCTTTAGTAGTAAAACTT
This sequence comes from uncultured bacterium, assembly GCA_949285775.1. Taxonomy (GTDB): domain Bacteria; phylum Bacillota_I; class Bacilli_A; order RF39; family UBA660; genus RUG11198. Next base: position 1,808 of record CASEAD010000055.1, on the reverse strand, counting down.
AATAACACTACAATATATTTAATTAACGATAAGAATATTTCATATTATTTATCTATCCCCAATAGCAGTACTAACAAAGTAAATATTGCTGTAAACATAATGAGTGGTTTAAATAATAGTAATATATCTAGTATCTATAGTAAGTTTGATAATCCTAATATATGTCTTATCAGCCCTATATTTCAAGATAACGTATATGGGCAAATATTAAATCTAAATGAACAAGCATTTTCATATGCTGATAAATGTATCTCCTATCTTATTAATACCGTATATAAAATATTAAGTACTAATAATATTGCTATCGATAGTAAAATAAAACTTATTAAAAATAATACATATATTTCATTTGAAGAATGGTTTGCTAAAAGATATCAAGATAGAGTAGAAACACTCATCTACCAAGATAATACCAATATTACTAATAATCCCCAAACTAGTAATCAACCAACTCCTCCCATACAATCAAATAGTAATATAACAAACCACGAACAAGAAAAAGCAACCAGCATCTTAGATGATACCCAAGATATTGTTACAAGCACTAAAGAAGAAAAACCAACCCCAAACGAACAAAAAGATCTAGGATTCGTATCTTATGTCCTATTAGGAGTAGTAGTTGCCGTTGTATCATTAGTAATACTATATTTATTAATATAATGACAAAACCCCATATCAAAATATGGAGTTTTTTCTATAACTAATATCTAAAATAATAAGATATAGTAGCAACCAAAGAACCAACCATCAATACTAGCATGACTGTCGCAAATATCCTACCTACCAAACTAGTCTGATGACTAGTTTTTTTAACTTTATTAACCCTTTTATTAACTTTATTCTTCTTATTCTTCTTTTTCCTCTCTTTTTCCTTTTCTTTCTTTTTTAACTCATATAATTCCTTCTTAGATAACCCACCATTTATATCTTCAATAGAGTTCTCTATTTCTTCTTTATTATTTTTCTTACTCATTTTATACACCTCACGTCCATTATACAAAAATTTCGTTCTAAATTCAAGATTTTTATAATATATTTAAGTGGTGATACTAATGAAGAAGAAAAAAACGAAGATTTTAGATATTATTCTACCTAGTAAAAAAATAAATTATTTCATAATAACTATATTAGTATTAGGAGTTATCTCCGGATCTATCTTTTTAGTAATGTTATCAGAAACAGATAAAACAACTACAATAAACCAAATAAAAACCTTCTTTGATAACGTATCTAATAATTCTATTAACAATGGACTAGCCTTAAAAAATAGTTTAATAATTAATTATATATTTATAATTGTTGTATGGATACTAGGCTTATCTATAATTGGCATATTATTTAATATCTTCCTAGTCTATATCAAAGGCTTTATCTTAGGATTCTCTATCTCCTCTATAGTAGCAACATATAGTTATAAAGCTATACCAGCATCAATATTATATATCTTTCCTGCACAAATATTAAATATTATAGTAATATGTATCCTAGGAATTTATAGTATTATGTTTACTAAAAACTTACTCACAATAATTATAAGTAAAAAAACAAATAATAGAGTAATGCTAAAAAAATATACTATCATCTTAATATTTTCTATTATTATAAGCTTTATATCATCATTATCAGAAGTATACCTATTTCCAAATCTATTAAAATTAATTATCTCTCTATATAAGTAACAAGTTATAAATATCTATCTTTAGCAAATAATATAATAGGTGGTAACCTGAAAAAAATAAAACACATTTTTGAAGAAAAAAGGGTAGAATTCCCCTTACCCCAAATTGATATCAAAAAATCATGTGTTT
>CASEAD010000054.1 GCA_949285775.1 uncultured bacterium | reverse complement strand
ATGGAAATTCTTTGGCATTATTGGCTAAATTAAAAGATGACCAATCTGTTTCTGCGCAACAGCGTCAACTTTATGAATCTGAATATAATGATACTTTGAAGGCAGCTAAAGAGTTTAATATTAATTATGGTCGAGATGTTAAAAATGGCGAAGTATGGTTTGATAACAGTGGCAATGTTGATGCTTTAGCCATTGGTGGTTCAACTTATACTGGTACTGCTATATCTTCTAATATTTCTTCTTTAGGTGATAGTAATGTTGTAATTAATGCTAATATGGAAGCTTTATTGGGAGCAAGTGCTGGTGTTGCTTCTGGTAGTAGGTTTGCAACGGCAGATGCTAAAAATAAAGCTAGTAAAACTGCTAAAACTAATCTTACTATATCTAATCAAGATTATCAAAGAGCAAAAGTTGATGCTCAATATAGTGGTAAGAAATAATATAAAGAATAGGAGTGTGATACATATATGATGAATGGTGGTTATTTGGTTCCGGCTAATGCTAAGAAGGGGACTTTGATATTTAATATGTTTAGGCCTTTTGATCTTATTTTGTTTTGTTCAGGGGTTGGGATATCTTTATTTTTACTTGCTATATTTTCTTCTTCTAATACTTTGTTGGTACTGTTGTTTTGTCTTCCTGCTTGTATATGTGGTTTGTTAGTTGTTCCTATTCCTAATTATCATAATGTGTTATGTGCTTTACAGAGTATTATGAGGTTTTATAGTGAAAGAAGAAGGTATTATTGGAAGGGATGGTGTTTTCGTGAACAATTCGGTACAGATGAGAAATCAAATAAATAATAGTCAGACTCAGATTGATAATAATATTAATAATGCTAAGAATAGTAATATTAATAGTGCTAATAATAAGGTTGGTAGTAAGTATACTGAGGATTGGATTCCTATTAGGGCTATTGAGAATGGTATGATTATTCTTGATAATAAGATGAGGGTTACTGGGGTTAAGATTAGGCCTAGGAATATATTTATTTTAGATGCTATTACGCAAGAGAATGTTATTATTGCTTTGAAGAATTTTTATAATACTGTTGATTTTGAGTTTTGGTTGATATCTGCTGATAGGCCTGTTGATATTAGTGGTTATTTGGCTAGGTTACAGTTATTATATAATCAGACTAGTAGTCCTGTTATTAGGAAGATGATTAATCAGGATATTATGAAAGCTAATAATTTTATGGATAATAATGTTACTGATACGGAGTATTATATATTATTTAAAGAGAAGAATTTAGATATGATACAGAAGAGGTTAAGGACTATTATTACTGGTCTTGCTAATTGTGGTTTGGATAGTGCTCAAACTTCTAATGATGATTTAAGGGTAATTATAGATAATTTCTTAAATGGGGGTATGAAGACTGATTTTGGAACGGTGGTGGCATAGATGTTTTTTAAAAGTGAGATAGCACCTAAGGGGATAGAATTTCATTCTGCTGATTTTGTTATTAGTGATAAGTATGCGACTATTTTAACGGTTATTTCATATCCTAGATATATTGGTCCGGGATATTTGGCTAATTTAACTAATATGAGTGGTGTTAAGTTAGTTATTAAGCATATACCATTACCTTTTTCTGTTTTATCTAAGATGTTGAATAAGGAAGTTGCTGATTTAAGAGCTAGATATCAACAAGAGAAAGATATTACTATTCAAGAGAGGATTAGGCAAGATGTTGATAGTTTAGAGTATTTTATTCAACAGTTTACTGCTAGTCAGACTAAGACTTTTGATTTTCAGATGCATTTGATGGTTACTGCTGATAGTAAGGAGCAGTTAGAGAGTAAGAAGCTTAATTTAAAGAATTATTTGGATGCGATGGAGATGAGGGCTATTCCTTTAAGATTTGAGCAAGAGAGGGTTCTTAAATCGATGTTACCTATTTTTGAGAAACAGGAGATAGAAGAGAGAATTGGTACTCCTATGCCTTCTTCTACGATGGCAGCGATGTATCCTTTTATCTTTGATAGTATTAAGGATGAAGGGTTATCTACTTTATTGGGTGTTGATTTTTCTGGGGGTGTTGTATTGTTTAATCAATTCTTGTATCAAGTTAGGAAAGAGAGTAATAGGAATAATGCTAATATGATTATTCTTGGTACTAGTGGTAGTGGTAAGAGTACGGCTGCTAAATTAATTTTAAGAAGTCATATAAGAAATGGTTATCAGATAGTAGCAATTGATCCTGAGGGTGAGATTACGGAGATGACTAAGATGTATGGTGGGGATGTAATTGATTTAGGTAAGGGTGGTGCTTATGGTTTGATTAATCCATTAGATATTATAATGGATGCTGATGAGGAAGATGTTAAAAATGGGTTAGGATATACTGTTTTAAATACTACTTTACAGAATTTGAAAGCTTTTATGAAGTATTATTCTCCAGATATAGAAGAAGATGTTCTTAATATGTTTAGTGAAGTTGTTCAGGATACGTATGCTAGGTTTGGTATTAATTTTAATAGTGATTTTAGTAAGTTCACTTCTAATGATTTTCCAACATTTCAGGATGTATATGCAACTATTGTAGGAAGACTTAGGTCTATGACTGAGAAGACGCGTGAGAGAGATATAATGGAGAGGTTAGAGATAAAGATTAGGCCTTTTACTAGGGAGCTTAAGTATTATTTTAATGGTCATACTAGTATTAATTCTCAGAGTGATTTCTTGGTATTTAATATTAAAGAACTTATGAATAGTGATGCTAATATTAGGAATGCTTTGTTGTTTAATGTTCTTAAGTATGCTTGGGGATTATGTTTGGATCCTAATAAGAATACGGTATTAAATGTGGATGAGGCACATGTACTTTTAAGTGCTAAGAATACTTTAGGGGCTGAGTTTTTAGCGCAGGTGCAAAGAAGGGCGCGTAAGTATAATACTGGTACGGTTATTATTACGCAACAGCCTAGTGATTTTGTTGGACAAGATATTATTGTTCATGGTAAGGCTATATTTGATAATGCTTCTTATTATTTAATAATGGGATTGAAGAAGCAATCTGTTGATGATTTATCAATGTTAGTTGATTTAAATGATAATGAAAGAGAAGGGATTAAGAGATATAATCAAGGTGATGCATTATTTGTATGTGGTAGTCGTAGGATGCAAATTAATGTTGTTGTAAGTGAAGAAGAGCTTGAGTCTTTTGGTTCAGGTGGTGGATTTTAAGAGAGAAGATGGTGATGTAATATATGGATAATCTAAAAGGTAAGTTATTATTAATATTGGGTCCTTCTATTGCATCTACTTTTCTTCTTTTATTTACTGTTTTAATTGCGGTTTTTATTGTATTGGGAATATTTGATGGTGATAGTAGTAGTGGTTCAGGTGGTTCTGGTGATGATATTGCTCAAGGTGATATTGTTGCGACTTGTGATACGGAGGCAGCTCAGTTACTGGCAATGATTGTTTATAGGGAAGTTAATGGGACTTCTTTGTTTGCTAAATTAAATACTGCTAGTATTGTTTTGAATAATGCTGGCGGAGATTCTTATGAGGAGATATATGCGTTATCAGATAATACTTATGCTAATTTTTCTAGTTATAAGAATAGTTCTATTGATGATGTTATTCCAGAAGCTAATCAAGGGGAGTTTTTGTATGTTGCTCAAGTAGTTTTAACTGGTAATTATAATTTGCCATCTAATATGATATTTCAAGCATCAGAGTCTATTGTTACACAGTATGGTACTGTTTGGACAAGCGTTAGTGCAAGTCCTATGGATGTTTACTTTGGATATAGTGGTAGTAGTTTGGAATCTAGTGATGTTTTAGGTAATTCTTTACCTAGTGAGGCATATAATTTAGATGGTTCTGTTGAATATTATACTTCTTTGGCTACTACTTTGGAGCAGTCTGATTATAGTTCTTATACTACTTCTTCTATTTGTAAGTCATCTGGTGGTAGTGAGTGTGGGTTCACTTTAAAAACTACTACTTTATCTAAAGAAGAATTTAGAACTAGATTAGAAGAATATGCTGATGGATATAGCGGTGATTATAAGTCTGGTTTTCAAACATTTGCTGAAAATGCTGATAATATATATGATATAGCGGTTGCGAATAATATTAATCCAGAAGTTGTTGTTGTTAGGGCTCTTGTTGAAGGATTTAGTCCTGCTATTGAGATTGGTGGTAATAATTATTGGGGTATAGGATGCACAAATACTAATCCTAATTGCAGAAGTTATTCTTCTTTTAGTGAGGGTGTTAAGGCTTTTGTAGATAATATATCTCAGTATTCATCTTTAAAAGATATGATGAATACTTATTCAAACATTGGTGAATATTGGTGGAATCCGGGTGGTTCTGGTATAGGTGGATGTTATTATGCAGAGCATATTTACCCTAATAATATGCCTGATAGAGTAAGAAATGCTTGTGGTGATAATGCACCTATTTGCGAAGAAGGTAATACTTCAAACTGTACTGAAACTACGGATGAGGATCAGGATGTTTATTCTGATTGGCAGGTTGAGCAAATGACTAATACTAGGATTAATATATTTGGAGAAATTGATACTAGTATGTGTAGTCCTGGTTATAGTTCAGATGTTAGTACAATTATTAATTTATCTGATAGTGATGCTTGGTTGGCATTAACTGGAACATCTACTGATTATAGGACTGTTTCTAAGTCTACTATGGATAGTAGAATGACTACTATAACTGTTCCAATTAGAGTTTGGTCTAGTAGTAGTTCGTCTGATTTTTCAATGGAAGAGAGTACTGCCACTTTGACTGTTAATGAGGCTTTAGCGCCACTCTTTACGGCATTTTTCAATGATATTTATAATGAGGCTACTGATTTTGTGATTGTTCCTGGAGAATTGGCTTGTTATAATTATAGACCTAAGACAAGTTCTTCTAGTTTATCAGCTCATGCTTATGGTGCAGCTTGTGATATTAATTGGAATACGTCAGGAAATGAATTTATAGGTAGTGGTGGTAATCAAGTTACAGAAAGTGAATGGAATGAAATGGATGAATCTAAGTCAAAGTATCAGGTTATATATGAAGGTTCTAAAGTTGTAGAAATTGCTCATAGGTATACTTTAAGTTGGGGCGGTGAATGGAATTCTGTTACTGATGCTATGCATTTTAGTTTTATTGGAGATGTTACGAGAGAACAGTTGCAAGAAAATTTTGGAGGAAATTGATTATGAATTTTATAAAGAAACATAAGAAGTATGTGATAGCTGGTTCAATTTTATTAATATATTTAGTTGTTATGTATTTTATAGCGTATAGATCCGATATTCTTGATAAACAAACTGCAGATATTATTATTGATGGTATTATTGGCTGGAGGTATGAAGATAGGCAGTGGAATAATATATATGATTATGAGTATTTAGATGATGATAATTATTTTAAAGTATATTCACATAATCACTATTATGGTGAATATACTTTGAGAGTTAATAATAATTCATTGTATGCTTTTGATACTAATTATGATAGTTTACAGTATGAGGGTTCTTTAATGGCATATAGTTCTAATTATGATATAAATGTTTTCTTGTTTGATTATGAGATGATAAATGATAATGATAGGTTAATACTTAATGATATTATTAATAGTAATTTAAATTATAATATGAGCGCTAATAAGGTCATTGTTGATTTAGATAATGATGAGTCTTTAGAGACTATATATATATTAAATTTTTATGATGATACTGATTATGTTACTTTTTCTGGTATATATGTATATGATGAAGATTTAGAGGAAGTAATTGTTGGTGAGTATTTGACTTCTTTTGAATATAATGTATGTTATATATTGGATATAGATGAAGATAATAAATATGAATTAGTGCTTTCGTCTTTATATTATAATAATCTTAATTATAGTGTTTATAAAGATAGTGGTAAGGGATATGAATTATATTTACAGTAGCGGATGCTACTTTTTCTTATTTTGTTTTGGGGTATTATATTCACAGTTTTTATTATTTAAACATAAAATAATGTGAAAGAAGAAAAGGGGGGATACTAATGGGTAATTATGGATCTTCTGCAGCCATTGTGCTAGTATTATTTATATTACTTATAATTATACTAGGAGCTTGGATTTAATTAAGGAGGTGAAAAAATATGACATCTAATAATGCTTGTTCAAATACTTGTTCTACTCATTGTGGAACAGGGAATGGTTTTTTAATCATTATTGTTTTATATATTTTATTAGCAATTATTTTAGGTTCATGTTTTTTTTAAAAGTTTGAGATAACTTAGTGTGTTATCTCTTTTAAATATTGATATATTTTTAAAAAAAATATAAAAAAAGGGTTGCAAAATATGCAGAAGTATGGCATACTATTACTTGTTAGTTTAATGTTGTTCTTGAACCTTAGTTTTGGTTGAGAAAATGGCATTAACAAAATGGTAATTATTTTTGTAGTGAAAGAGGGAATTGAAATGTTAATTGGAAAAAGAATTAAGGATATGAGATTAGAAAAGGGTATGAGTCAACAAGAGTTAGGTGATATGATTGGTGTAACAAAGGTGTCTATTTGTGGATATGAGAATGGTACTAGGACACCTAGTTTGGAAACATTTTGTATGCTTGCTGATATTTTTGAAACTACCACTGATTATTTATTAGGTAGAGAGGTTCCTGTTGTAAGTGAAGATGGTAATGAGTATATTGGTTCTATTTCTAGGGATGATATAGATATTATTAATGAGATTAGACATTATCCTAATTTATATACTAAATTAATTAAAGATGTTAAGAGATATGTTAGTTTAATAGTAAAGAAGATGAGATAGAAGATTGTTGTGTTAAACAATGATCTTTTTATTTTATTGTTTAAAATGTTATTATTTGGTATAATAATAATGAAAGTGAGTTGTTTTTATGGAAATAAGGGAATTGTATAGTAATGATTATATGGATAAAGAGGTTGTTGTTAATGGCTGGGTTAGGAGTCATAGAAAGCAGAAGGAGTTTGGTTTTATTGATTTATATGATGGTACTTGTTTAAAGACTATTCAGGTTGTATATGATAATAATATTGTTAATTTTGAAGATATACAAAAAATATTAGTTGGTTCTAGTATTATGGTTAAGGGTATTATTGTTAAGAGTAATGGTAAGCAAGATTTTGAATTATCTGCTAGGGAGATAGTTTTACTTGGGAAAAGTGATGAGACTTATCCTATTCAACCAAAAAGACATACTAGAGAATTTTTAAGAGATGTAGCTTATTTGAGGCCTAGAACCGCTTTGTTTCAAGCTGTATTTAGAATTAGGAGTTTAGCAGCGATGGCTGTGCATATGTATTTTCAAACTAGAGGATATATTTATTTTCATGCTCCTATTATAACTGCCAGTGATTGTGAAGGTGCTGGGGAGATGTTTAGGGTAACGACGTTAGATTTGGATAATTTACCTAAGGATAGTAAAGGGAAGGTAGATAATAGTAAAGATTTTTTTGGTAAAAGTGCTGGTCTTACGGTATCTGGTCAGTTAGAGGCTGAGACTTTTGCAACGGCATTTTCTAAGTGTTATACGTTTGGCCCTACTTTTAGAGCGGAGAATTCTAACACTAAGATACATGCTTCTGAGTTTTGGATGATTGAGCCTGAGGTTTGTTTTTGTGATTTGTTTGGTATTATGGATATAGAGGAAGAGTGTTTAAAGTATATTGTTAATTATGTACTTGATAATGGTAAGGATGAGATAGAGTTTTTGGATAAGTTTGTAGAAAATGGTCTTAAGGATAAATTAGAGAAATTAGTTAATAGTAAGTTTGTTAGGATTACTCATGAGGAAGTTATTACTATTTTAAAGAATTCTGGTGTTAAATGGGAATTTGTTCCTGAGTATGGGGAAGATATTGCTAAGGAACATGAAAAATATATAACAGATTATTATAATTGTCCTGTATTTATTTATGATTGGCCTAAGGATATTAAAGCTTTTTATATGAAGCAGAATGATGATGGTAAAACTGTTAGGGCAGTTGATTTAGAGGTTCCTGGGGTTGGGGAACTGATTGGTGGTTCTCAAAGAGAAGAGGATTATGATAAGTTAGTTAAAAGAATGGATGAGCTTGGTATGAACAAGGATGAGTTAGATTGGTATATTAATTTAAGAAGATATGGTAGTGTAGTTCATTCTGGGTTTGGTATTGGGTTTGAGAGGTTACTTATATATTTGACTGGTATTGATAATATAAGAGATGTTATACCATATTTTAGAACACCTAATAATTGTGATTTTTAAAGCAATTAGGTGTTTTTTTTGGAAAAAATTGGTAATTGTAAAATATTATTATTTGAGCATATTATTAATGATTGGAGGGAAGAGATGAAAAAAGTATTAATTTGTCTAAGTGCTTTATTTTTAATGGCAGGATGCGATAATGGTACTGAAACTTTAAGCTGTACTTCAACTAATACGGTAAATGGGTTGACTACTGATACTACTTATGATATTAAATATAAAGATGATGTAGTTAAATATGTAACTATTACGTATCATTATACTCAGGATGACACTACTAATAATGCTGCTGATAATAATACTGATGATGGTGTTATAGATGATACTACAGATGATAATGCTACAGATAATAATACTACAGATAATGACGATGTAGATGGAGTTGATGCTGATACTGATGGACTTGATGAAGACAGAGATAATGATGCTAATAATAATACTGTTGATGGTGATGATATAGTTGATGGTGTTGTTGGAGATGCTATTGATACTACTATTGATGGTGTTACAAGTACTATTTTAGATATTGCTGGTATTAGAGATACTTATCAAAATCAAATGAGTACATATGATAATATTGAGGGATTCTCTTATAAAGTAGATACAGATAATGATAATGAATATAAGATTATTTATGAGATTGATTTTGATAAGATAAGTGATTCTGATTTAACTAGATTTAATGTAGATAGGAATTTTACTACTCTTAGATCTAATTATGAAGATTTAGGTTATACTTGTAAATAAAAAAATTCTTACTTTTGAGTAAGAATTTTTAAGTTAGTCTTACAGTTCTTGTTCTTGTTGCAGTTATACCTTCGTAACTAATTCTATAAGTTATTTGATAGGTTCCAGCTTCTAGTCTGTTTACAGCTTCTTCTAATCTTTGGGCAGAGGTGAAGGAGCGGGTACCGTTTGTTGTTTCTAAGCTATAATTTATTTGACAGTCATCGGTTACGTTTTCACCTTGATATGTTATTGTTATTTCTTCTTCGATGTAGTTATTGACGCTAGCATTAATGGTATTGGTCATAGTAATATGTAAATCATTATCTTCTTCGTTATTGTCTTCATCGTCGTTGTTGTTTGTTGAATTAGCTGTAACTTGTACTGTGGTTGGGTCACTGGCGTTTGTTTTATAATTTCTGTATTCTGCTTTAACACTTAGGTTAATATTGCCTGATCCAACTGGTTGATAAGTATAAGTTTTGTTTGTTGTGAAGCCTATTTCTATTAGATTACCGGCACTATCTTGGAGATATATACCATAGCCTAATTCACCTTGGGATGATAATCTTTCTTGGAGCAGTTTTGAACCGCTATTGCCGAAGACACTTTGATTGTAATAAGATTCTAGATAATCTTCTTGTGTTACTTCTGGTTCATCATAGTCCCAAGTTAGAGTTATTCCAGAAGAAGTTTCTTCAGCTTTAAGATTTGTAACAGCTGGTAGAGTGGCATATCTTTGTGATGTTTCAGTTGGTTCAGTGCCTGTAATAAAGTATTCTGTTAATATCATATCTGATGGTGTGTTTTCACTAGGTAGTTCAGCGGGCCAAGTTCCAAATTCTACTTGTGATGCAGTTACGGAACTAGGTATTGTGAATTCGTCAGTACATACAGGTATATATTCCATTATAGCAGCCATTAAGTTATCTTTTGGAGCAGATGCACCAGATAGATAATGTTCGCTTGATGTTTCATCATAACCATACCATAGGGCGATGGAGTATTCTGGAGTATAAGCAACTGACCATAAGTCTTTAGCGGCACCTTCTGGGATGTTGTAACGTTCTAATTCTTCTTCACTGTAGTTTGAAGTACCTGTTTTAACGGCTACTGTTCCGCTGTAACCACTAGTACCACCACTAAATCCATAGTTGGCAGCGTATTCTAAAATGTTTGTTACTAGATAAGCTGTTGAATCTTTCATGGCTTGTGTTCTTTCAGCTTCAAAATCTACTGTTTCACCGGTGGTTCTATAGGTAATAGAAGTAACAGAATAAGGTTCTGTATAGTATCCACCATTGCCAAATGCAGCATAAGCAGCGGCCATTTGTAATGTAGTTACTCCTTCGGATAATCCTCCTAGGGAATAAGACTCATAAACGTTGTCTAAGCTCATTCCTAATTTATTTACGAATTCTTTTATTTTATCATTACCAACATCATTTTGTACTGTTTGGAAAGCTTTTAAGGCTGGAATATTTCTAGAAATGCTTAATGCTTGCCTTAGTGTCATTAGGCCACGATAATTGCCATCCCAGTTTCCTATTTCTGTACCATCGCTGTATGACCATGCTTCATCAACAAATAATTGGTATGTTGAGAAGTTATCATATTCAAATCCTGGTCCATAAGCAAATATTGGTTTAGCGGTTGATCCTGGTTGTCTTTTAGCACTAGTAGCGTAACTAAATAATTTTTTTCCATCTCTATTTCTTCCGGTTCCTAATGCTGATATAGCACCGGTTTTTACATCGACAACACTAATTCCTGCTTGAATGTATTCATCTGGCCATGTATATCCTTCACCACTTAAGATGGTATTTAATCCATCTTGGATACTTGGTACCATTGTGGTATGTATTTCCATTGATACCATATTAGGATCGTTACCTGTTTTTTCTTCAACTTCGTTTACTACATAGTCGATAAATCCTTGATATTGTTGTTCGTCACTTTGACCTACTAATAGGCTAGTAATATCGATTGATTTGGCTATTTCTTCTTCTTCTTCAGTAATATAGCCATGTCTAACCATAAGGTTTAGTACTGTGTTCATCCTTGTTTCAGTTTTTTCAGGGTAGTTATATGGATTATATCCACTTGGAGCTTGGAAAAGTCCTGCTATAATAGCGGCTTCTGGTAAACTTAAATCTGATACGGATTTTCCAAAGTAGTATTTAGATGCTTCTTCTACTCCGTAGGCGGGTCCACCTAGGTAACTGTCATTAACATAGAATTCTAGTATTTCTTCTTTAGTGTATTTCTTTTCCATAAAGAATACGGCTAAGTAAACATCTTTGAATTTTCTAGTAATGGTTTGTTCAGTTGAGGTTAAGTTATTTTTTACTACTTGCATTGTTATTGTAGAAGCTCCACCAGCATCGGAATTTCCCATTAATTGTTGGAAAGATGCTTTTAAGAATCGCATGGTATCAACACCGTTGTGTTGGAAGAATCTTGAATCTTCAGTAGCAATTATGGCATCTATTAAAACTTGAGGTAAATCGTCATACTTAATGGATTCTCTTTGTTCCATGCCTAATGTTTCTATAATATTATTTTCACTATCATATATAATTGTTCTGTCTTGGTTTGCTAAGGCATTGGGGTCAAATTCTCCCGTAGTGGTAACTATATATAAGCAAAAGCCAAATACAGCAAATATTCCTATTGCAAATAATATTATGAATACGGTTAATAGTTTTTTCCACCATTTTCTTTTTGGTTTTTTAGTGGGTTTATTTTTTTTAATTTTCTTTTTTTTCATTTTAATCAACTTCCTTACTTTTTAATATTTTGTCAATTATTTTTATGTAATCAACTCTTGGATTATACTTAAATTCTATGAAAAAACCCTTTTGCTTGAAATAATCTAGGGGAATTGATTTTCTAGTGTTTGTATTTATGAATTCTAATAAGTTTTTACCAGTTAGTAAATATGTTTGGTTTATTGTTGTAAATCTTACGATTAAATATGCTAAACCGCCATAGTGTATAATATTTTTGATGTGTTCTAACTGGTGTTTATGAATATTTGAAAGAGGGAAACTTGTTTTGCTTATTGTTTCTTTAGCGTCAAATTCTATGTAAGTATTTTTATATATTCCTGTATAGTCTAGTGTAGATGGTTCGCTGAAATAAGCTTCTTTGATTACATTTTTTGGATATTCTACTTTAACTATTTTTATAGGGGTAGGTTTTTTATACACTAGGGCTATGTTATTATCTTTGTAATATTTATTTGTTTGGTTAATATCACTTTCTAGTGTCATACCTCTATTAGCGTAAGTTGTTTTGAAATTTGCTATGTTTATCATTGTTTCCTCCTTTGGATAATTATACTATAAATAGTTATTTTTTACTATATTTTATAGGGTGGTGGACATTATTATTTTTATTAAGTGTAAAGTAGTAAAGTTATTATATTGACATAATATATAGTATGAAAGATTTTAATAAGTTATTTACGTTTATGGTATTTATTTTGGTTATTGGTTTTATTTGTTCTATTTTTTTGATTAAGTATTATAGTAATAAGATAGGTCCTACTTTTATGTTATATGCTGATGCTGAGGTTAAGAGACTTGCTACTTTAGTTATTAACAAATCTATTGATAAGCAGTTAAGTATGGGTATGGATGTTGATAGTATGTTTGAAATTGTTAGGAATAATGACGGGGAAATTGAGATGATAGATTTTAATACAGTTAATGTTACGAAGATACTTAGTTCTATGACTGAGTTAATAGAGAGTAATTTAATGGCAATGGTAAATGGAGAGATAGATAGTATGGATATTGATTTATCTGGAGTAAGTGATATGGATTATGAGAAAATTGGTAGTGGGGTTATATTTGAGGCTACTATGGGTAGTATTACGGGTAGTAGTTTAATTAATAATATTGGTCCTAAGGTTCCTGTTAAGTTAAACTTAATGGGGGATGTAGTATGTAATGTAGAGACTAGTGTTAAGGAGTATGGTATTAATAATGCTCTTATTGAAGTGGGAATAAAGGTAAGTGTGGATACTATGGTTAATACTCCTTTTGTATCGGATGTTGTTAATGTTGAGACGGTTATTCCTGTTTCAATGAAAGTTATATCTGGGAGTATTCCAAGTTATTATTTTGATGGTTTTAATAATAGTAGTGAGTATTAGAGTAGTATATAAAAGTAAATAATAATTAGGGATGATTATTTTTTGGTGATAAAGTTGTAAACAAGTATGATTAATTATTTTATTATTATTTTATTTTTGATATAATTAGTTATAGTTTTAGAGGTGGTAGTATGGATAATAAGTTAGAAAGATTACTTAATAGTATTGGTATTAATGAGGATTATTTAGATTATTTTAAGGATGGTTTTGTGGAAAAAGTTGTTGTTGATAGGGATACTAATGCTTTTTGTTTTTGTGTTAGGGTTAATGAGATAGTTCCTTATGTTGTATATGAGGATTTTTTGAGTTGTTTAAAGAGTGAATTTAATATTTTAATTAGTTTAGAGATATTATATGATGGTAGTGATTATTCTAGAGTTAGAGAGTATGTTAATAAGATAATTAGTGATTATTGTAATGATAGTATTAGGTATGGTGTATTTAGGGATAGGGAATTAAATATTAGTGGTAAGAGGGTTGAGTTTTTTGTTTATAATAAGATAGAGTCTATTAATATGAATAATATTAGTAATAATGTTGTTGATAGGTTAAGGAAGTATGGGTTTAATGATATTGATTTTTCTATTGTATTAGATAAGAAAGAAGATGAGGAGTTACTTAGTAAGATTGAAAGTGAGAAAAATATTAGTGTTCCTAGTTATGTAGAGAAAAAGAGTGTAGTTGATGAGGGGAAGGAGAAGAATTATTATAGGGCTAAGAAAAGTAAGGAAATTACTAAGATTAAGGATTTGTTATATGAAGTAGATAATGTTAATATAGAGGCTAAGATATTTGGTATAGATTTGTTTGAGGCTAAGAGTGGGTATAAGATATTTACTTTGAAGGTTACTGATGGTACTGATAGTATGTATTGTAAGTTATTTACTAAAGATGAGGAAGAGTTTTCTAGGATAAAGGGATTACTTAAGAATGGTAGTTGGTATCAGTTTTATGGTAGGGTTAAGATAGATAATTTTTCTGGTGATGAATTGGTGTTTATGACTAGGTATAGGGATATTGCGCTTATGGAAGATAAGGTAGAATGGTCTAGGGTTGATAATGCTCCTTTAAAGAGAGTAGAGTTGCATGCTCATACAATGATGAGTCAGATGGATGGTTTAATTGATGAGGTTAAGTTGGTTCGTCAGGCAATTAAGTGGGGGCATAGGGCAGTAGCAATTACGGATCATGATGGTTGTCAGGCTTTTCCACATGTGTTTAATGAGGTTACGGGACATAATAAAAAGGTATTAGCGCCTTATAAAGATAAGCTTAAGGAATTAAAGGAGAAGAGGCGTGAGTTAGAGAAAAGTGATGATGTGTGTGGGATTAAGTTATTGGATTCTGAGATAGAGAAAGTTAATGAAGAGATGAAGAATGCTCCTACTTTTAAGGCTTTATATGGTACGGAGTTGGAGATGAGTGATGATAGGTTAAATATTGTTGTTAATGCTACGGATGATGATATATATAATTCTACTTATGTTATATTTGATACAGAGACAACAGGATTTAATCCGGGGTTATCGGATTCTATGATAGAAATTGGTGCGGTTAAGATGAAAGATGGGGCGGTTATTGAGAGTTTTGATGAGCTTATAAATCCTGGGCATTTGATTGATAGTGAGATTACAGAGCTTACGGGTATTACTAATAGTATGGTTAGGGATTGTCCTAATGAGGAAGAGGTTGTTCGTAAGTTTAAGGAATGGATAGGGGATTTACCCCTTGTAGCGCATAATGCTAGGTTTGATAGAGATATGCTAGAGATGGCTTATTATAAGTATGATTTGGGTAAGTTAAATAATCCTATGTTGGATACGATGATAATTTCTCAGGTTATTAATAAGGATTTAAAAAGGCATAGTTTATCTGCTCTTACGAAGAATTATGGTATTTCTTTTTCTGAGAATGATGAAGTTACTGGGGATAAGCATCATCATAGGGCTGATTATGATGCGGAGTTTACAGGGTATGTATTTTTTAAGATGTTAAAGCAATTAGATAAGGATAAGATTAAGACATTTAAGGATTTGGAGAATCTTCCTAATGAAGAAGAAATTAATAAGTTGGATAGGGAATCTCATATTAATATTATTGCTCTAAATAGGAAGGGTTTAAAGAATATGTTTAAGCTTATTAGTTTTGCTAGTACTAAATATTTGGTTAAATCTGCTAGGATTCCTAGGAGGGTTGTTAATGAGTATAGAGAGGATATTTTAGTTGGTAGTGGTTGTTATAATGGTGAGGTATTTAAGACAGCTTTAACTAGGTCTTGTGAGGATTTAAAGAAGGTTATGGAGTTTTATGATTATGTAGAGGTACAACCTATAAGTAATTATTCTCATTTGGTAGCAAGACATGATATTGATGGGATAGAAGATGTTAAGTATGCGATAGAAAAGATTGTTAAGTGTGCTAGAGAGATGGGGAAATTAGTAGTGGCAACCTGTGATGCGCATACTCTTGAGAAAGATGATAAGATATATAGAGAGATTATTGTACATCAAAATGTTCCTGGTAAGGGAAGGCATCCTTTGGCAAGATATCTTAATTTAAAGGGATATGAAACTATTCCTGATCAATATTTTAGGACAACTGATGAGATGATAGGGGAGTTTAGCTTTTTAGGGGAAGGTGTTGCTTTAGAGATAGTTGTGGAAAATACTAATAAGATTGCGGATATGTGTGAAGAGATAGAGGTTATTATTGATACGGGTGGTATTCCTTTTTCTCCTAAGATAGATAAGTCTATTGAAACGGTAGTTGATTTGGTATATACTAAGGCTAAGAGTTGGTATGGAGATAATTTACCATATAATATAGAAGAGAGGATTGCGAAGGAGTTATATGGAGATAGTGTTTTAAATAGTATAAATGATCTTCTTAAGAAAGATGGGGTTAGTGAGGAAGACTTTGAAAGAGAGGCTTTTAAGAGGCTTCATGAGGTTATTATTAGTGGTGATGATAAGGTTAGAGATCTTGTTAGAGAAAATATTAGGGCTAATTGTAATGAAGAGTTAAGTGATGATGAGGTAGAAAAGTTACTTAATAAGAATTTAGGTGGAGTAATAGGTGGGGGATTTGATGTTATTTACTTAATTGCTCAAAAGTTAGTAAAGCACTCTAATGATGAGGGGTTTTTGGTTGGTAGTCGTGGTAGTGTTGGTTCTTCTTTTGTTGCTACTATGATGGGGATAACTGAGGTTAATCCATTACCTGCGCATTATAGGTGTCCAGACTGTAAGTATAGTATATTTAATGATGATGAGGGAAATGCTTTAGGAGCGGTATATTCGTCTGGATTTGATTTGCCAGATAAGAATTGTCCTAAATGTGGGGCTAGGATGATAAAAGATGGTCAAGATATGCCATTTGCAACATTTTTAGGATTTAATGCAGATAAGGTTCCAGATATAGATTTGAATTTTTCGGATTTAAACCAAGCTAGTGCGCATAATTATACTAAGGTTTTGTTTGGTGTAGATAATGTTTATAGGGCTGGTACTATTGGTACGGTAGCGGAAAAGACAGCTTTTGGTTATGTTAAGGGTTTTTGTGAGGATAAGAATGTTAAGATGAGGGCCGCAGAGGTTGATAGAATAGCAGCGGGTTGTACGGGAGTTAAGAGGACAACAGGGCAACATCCTGGGGGTATTGTTGTTATTCCTGGATATATGGATGTATTTGATTTTACTCCTTATCAGTATCCTGCTGATGATCCTACTAGTCCTTGGAGAACAACACATTTTGATTATCATGCGATTGATCAGGATGTTCTTAAATTGGATATTTTAGGTCATACTGATCCTACACAATTAAGATTAATTCAAAATATAAGGGGTGTGAATGTAGTTGATGATGTTCCTTTAGATGATAAGGAGACTATGAAAATATTTTTATCTCCGGAGCCACTTGGCGTTACTAGTGAACAGATTATGTGTGAGACGGGAACATTAGGTATTCCGGAGTTTGGCACTGGATTTACTATAAGTATGTTAGTAGATACAAAACCTAAAACATTTGCAGAGTTAATTAAGATATCGGGTTTATCACATGGAACTGATGTTTGGTTAGGTAATGCTCAAGATTTAATAAGAAATGGTACGGTACCATTTAAGGATGTTATTGGGTGTCGTGATGATATAATGGTTTATCTTATGTATAATGGGGTAGAACCTTTGAAGGCATTTAAAATAATGGAATTTGTACGTAAGGGTAAGGCATCTAAGGATCCAGAGACTTGGAAACAACATGTAAAAACGATGAAAGATGCTGGTATACAAGAATGGTTTATTGATTCTTGTAGTAAGATTAAATATATGTTTCCTAAGGCACATGCGGCTGCATATGTTATAAGTGCTTTTAGAATTGCGTATTATAAAGTTCATTATCCTGCTATATATTATGCAACATATTTTTCTACAAGGCTTACTGATTTTGATATCGTTACGATGATTAGGGGGTATGACTCTATAAAAGCTAGGATTATTGAGATTAATAATAAGGGATATGATGTTACTAATAAGGAAACAGCGGTGTTAGAAACGTTAAAATTATCTTTAGAGGCAACTGCTAGAGGTATTAATTTTGGTAATTTGGATTTGATGCGTAGTGACGCTAGAGACTTTATTATTGATGATGATGGTGTTACTTTGATTCCGCCTTTTAGGACTATTGATGGTCTTGGAGATGTAGTTGCTCAAAGTATATGTGAAGAGGCTAAGAAACATCCGTTTATTTCAATAGAAGAATTTCAAAAGAGATGCAGGGTATCTAATACTTTGGTTGATAAAATGAAAGCGATGAATTTATTTGGAGATTTACCAGAAACTAGTCAGTTAAGTTTGTTTTAAATCTCTTTTTT
>CASEAD010000053.1 GCA_949285775.1 uncultured bacterium | reverse complement strand
AGTTAAATAATTAATTATTTAACCTTTGTTCATTTACTGCTGATAAACAAGGGACAAATATATTTACATTTATCTAGATATTTGTTATAATTTTAATGACTTTAGTAATTTATAAGAGGTGAATTTTAGATGAATAATAAAATAATTGCTATTGTAGGAATGTGTGGAAGCGGTAAGTCAGTCGCGTCTGATATATTAGTAGATATGGGCTATGAAAAAATATATTTTGGTGGAGTTACTATGGATAAATTAAAAGAAGAAGGACTAGAAGTAACTCCAGATAACGAAAGAACAATGAGAGAAAGACTAAGGAAGCAGTACGGTATGGGCGCTTACGCTACAATCCTTTTACCTAAAATAAAAGAATTGTCAAAGAAAGCAAATCTTGTTTTAGACGGATTATATTCATGGGATGAATTAAAAATATTACAAGATGAATTAGGAAATAAACTAACAGTAATTGCCATTGTAGTAGATAAAGAAATAAGATATAATAGACTAGAAAAAAGAGAAATAAGAAAATTAACCAAAGAAGAAGCTACCAAAAGAGATATCTCAGAAATAGAAAATCTTGCTAAAGGAGGGCCTATTTCGTATGCTGACTATTACATATTTAATAATGGCACTTTAGAGGAGTATAAAGAAAGATTAAATGATATATTAAAAGAAATTTAAGGATGTGAAATACAATGAAAAAAATGACAAGTGAAGAAATAATAAGAACATTTATAGATTTTTTTGTAGAAAGAGGTCATACAGAAGTACCCAGTGCATCATTGATTCCAAACGATGATCCTAGCGTTTTATGGATTAATGCTGGTGTTACCCCCCTTAAGAAGTATTTTGATGGAAGTGTTGTACCTCAAAACAGAAGACTAACTAGTTGTCAAAAATGCATTAGAACTGGAGATATAGAAAGTGTTGGTATAACTGCTAGACATCATACTTTTTTCCAAATGTTAGGTAATTTTTCCATAGGAGATTATTTTAAAAAAGAAGCCTTAACATGGGCTTACGAACTATTAACTAGTGAAAAATATTTTGGATTACCTAAAGAAAAATTATATATAACTGTCTATCCAGATGATAAAGAAGCATATAATCTTTGGAAAGACTTAGGTATTGATGAAAGCCATATTATAAAATTAGAAAATAACTATTGGGAAATAGGCGAAGGACCAAGTGGACCAGACTCTGAAATCTTCTTTGACAGAGGAGAAGAATATGATAAAGATAAACTTGGTATAAAGTTATTAGAAGATGAAATAGAAAATGATCGTTATATTGAAATTTGGAATAATGTTTTTAGTCAATATAATGCTAAAGATGGCGTAGAACGCGCAGATTATGAAGAACTACCTAGCAAAAATATTGATACAGGTATGGGTGTAGAAAGAATGGCATGTATTTTACAAAATACAGAGACAAATTATGAAACAGATTTATTTATACCAATTATTGAAGAAATAGAAAATATTTGCCAAATAAAATATGATGGCAGGAAAGAATTTAAAGTCATTGCCGATCATGCCAGAAGTTTAACTTTTGCATTATCTGATGGCGCTACATTTGAAAACTATGGAAGAGGCTATGTTCTTAGAAGACTACTTAGAAGATCAGTTATGATGGGGAAAAGACTAGGAATTAATCATAGTTTCATGGCCAATTTAGTAGATGTAGTAGTAGGTAAATATAATAGTATTTATTCAGATTTATCAAGCAATATTGGAAGTGTTAAAGATCAAATAACAAAAGAAGAAGAACTATTCCAAAAAACCCTTATATCAGGAGAAAAAAGACTAGAAGAATTATTTAATAATAACAAAAATAAAATAATATCCGGAGAGTCTGCTTTTAAATTATATGATACCTATGGTTTCCCTATAGAATTAACAATGGAATACGCTAGTGAAAAAGGCTTTACTGTAGATGTCCAAGAGTTTAACAAATATATGCAGATGCAAAAAGAAATGGCTCGTGAAGGAAGAAAAATATCTAATAGTATGAATTTACAAAATGAATTGTTAATGAATTATAAAGAAGAGAGTACTTTCATTGGATATGAAAAATTAGGAAACAAAACAACTGTTATAGCAATTATGAAAGATAATAAATTTGTAGATGAAATAACAGATGAAGGATATATTATTCTAAAAGAGTGCCCTTTCTATGCAGAATCAGGCGGACAAATATATGATATTGGTTATATTAAAAATAATAATTGTAAGCTAGAAGTAATAGATGTTATTAAAGCTCCTAATAAACAACACTTACTACATGTTAAAGTCTTAGAAGGAACACTAACTAAAAATAGCGAAGTATTAACTCATGTAATGCAAGAAAGAAGAGAAGAAATTGCCAAAAACCACTCTGCTACTCATTTATTACAAAAAACATTACAAGAATTTTTAGGAAGTAATATCCACCAAATGGGAAGTAGAGTAGATGAAAAAAGTTTTAGATTTGATTTTTGCTATCATGGTAGATTAGGTGATGACTTATTAATGAAAATAGAAAATAGAGTAAACGAAAGAATAGCATCGGCTAAAGATACAGTAATAGAACAACTTCCTATTGAAGAAGCCAAAAAAAGAGGCGCAATGGCCTTATTTGAGGATAAATATGACAGTATTGTTAGAGTCGTTACCTTAGGTGATTCTATTGAACTATGTGGCGGAACTCATGTAAAAAATACTAAAGATATTGGCAAAATTGCAATTATTTCCCTAGAAAATAAAGGAGCAGATACCTTTAGAATAGAAGGCACTACTACAAATAATATTAATGAAATGCTTCATTTAGCAGTTAAACCATACTATAATGAAATAAAAAAACTACTATCTAAGGCTAAAAATATCCTAAAAGAAGCACAAGATAAAGGAATAGATTTAAAATTTGACTATGATTTCTCTGATGTTGAATTATCTAGTTATAAAGATGTAATAGCATATAAAGGAGAATTAACTGAAATAAAAGAATCTCTAAGAAAACTAGAAAAAGAATATTCCGAAGCAAAAACTAAAAAAAGTCTAAGTGACTTATCATCATTTACTAACAATGTAGAATTTATTAACGACATAAACGTCATAATAACAATAAATGAAGGCTACGAAATGAATATTTTAAAACAAATAATAGATACTCTTTCTAATAAATATACAAACAGTTTTATTTTACTAGCAAATGTAAATAATAATAATGTTAACTTTTTAGCAAAAAGTACTAGTGATAAAATCAATTGTGGAGAAATTATTAAAGAGTTATCCATCAAATGTAGAGGTAATGGTGGCGGTAGTAAAACATTCGCCCAAGGTGGAGGCAAAGATGCATCTAATGTAGAAAAATATTTAGCTGACATTAAAAATAACTTAAAAAACATGTAAAGTATAAAGTAAAATAAATTTATTTAACTATACATTTATATTTATCTATAATATAATCTAATTATAAACATATCTATTGGTAGGTGAACTATGAAAGTAATAAAAGTATTATTTATATTAACCCTAATATTAATAACGGGTTGTGAAAATTCCGAAGAAGAAAATAAAAATGAATATTTAGCAATGAAAAGTGATTTACTAGAAAATGATAATTTTCAAGAGACTGATAATATTAATTGTGACATAACCGTATCTATTGATCGTATAAATGAAGAAGAAGTAAGTTATAGAGTAATAATAGATAATCCTAAAGAAAATATGTATAATATTAAAGCAATGGTAGTACATAACTATTATACCGAGGATATATTCCCCTCATT
>CASEAD010000052.1 GCA_949285775.1 uncultured bacterium | reverse complement strand
CGGTTTTCAAGACCGGTCCCTTCAACCAGACTTGGGTATTCCTCCACAAATGGTGCCTAAGGTCGGACTTGAACCGACACGAGGGTTAAATCTCGCAGGATTTTAAGTCCTGTGCGTCTACCTATTCCGCCACTCAGGCAAATATTAAACTGTTTTTTTCAGTTACTAGTTCATTATATAATACTTTTTTTGATTTGACAACAGTTTTTTTGAAAAAAATTTAAAAAATTAAGGGTAATTGTTGTTTTACAAAGGGAAAAATTAAATATGTAAAAAAAAATCTAAATAATTGACAAAATATTTAAATAGTATATAATTAAGAATAAGAGGTGGTTTACCATGATAGAGTACGCTAATGACTCGGTTATTAAAGCGTTAAGACAGTATGATATGTTGCTTAAGAGTTTGAAGTTTATTAGTGATGCAGAACAGAAAAATGATGTATGTATGCAAATGACTAGAATTATAGAGTATGTTTTAGGTGTTACTAATTCTATATATGAAGAGAAGTATAAAAAAATTTTTAATCGTTCTACTTATTTGATGGATGAAGAGAAGAATAGGTTATTAGAAATTATTAATTTGATTAATGAGCGTAGAGCTTATATTAATAATCAGATTTCTAATAATGAGGAAGTTACGGGTATTTCGTTTGAAGTTGGTAGTATATTAGGTGAGGATAAGCTTGAAGAGTATAAGGAACAAGTAAAGGTTATTGATAAATATAAGAATAATATTAAGATGGAGAGTATTCTTAAAGATGAGATTGCTAATTTGGATATTAGTATAAAGAAAGCTAAGGATAAAATTAGTAATAATAGGATTTTGAATAAACAGCTTGAAGATAAGATGGTTAGGTTGTTGGAGAGAAGTTTTAATAATTTGGGATTATATGAGTTACAAGAAAGAAGTAAAGAGATTGAACTTGCATATACTGAGCTTGGTTATTCTTTAGAGAAGGCTAAGGAGAATGCTAAGTTGGCTAGAAGAGATTGTGCTGAGGATATTATTGTTGAATGTGATAATATGTTAGCGTCTATTACTTTAGAATATGAAAGATATAAGGAGAAGAAGTTAATACTTAGACTTATTGATGTTTATAAAAATTTTTGTGATGACTATGATAGTTTGCTTGCTAAAAGGGAAGAGATTAATAATATTTTAAGTGGTATTACTAGTAGTGAGTTATATGAGGCGGTTGGTAATGAATTAAATAAACAGTATGCTACTATTAAATTAGAACAGCAAGATGTTACTACTTTAAATAGTTTGATGGAAGAAAGAGAAAATAAGAGTAAGATGTTAACTGACATAAATATAGAGAATGAAAGTGATGAATTTAAAACGATTTTGTCTAATTTACTTGAGAATGAGAAAAAGCATCAAGAGCAGTTAGCGTTAGAGAAAAAGAAAAAAGAAGAAGAGATGCGCGAAAGGAAGAAGCTAGAAGAGAAGAAGATGCAGGAAGAAATTCTTAAGCGTCAAAGGTTATTAGAAGAAGAGAGAAATAAAGAGATAGAACGTAGAACTAAACAGCTATTGGATGAAAAGAAAAATCCTATTTTAATGACTGATAAAGAGGAAAAAAAGCAGGATGGTGTTAAGAAAGTTAGTTTGGAGGGAAGAGTTAGTTCTAATAATGTAGTTAAGAGGGAAAATAGAAATTCTGATCTAGGAATTAGTAAGGAGAGTAGGGTGGCTTCTAATGATTTAGGTAATAGGGCTAGTAGAAATGCTTTACTGAATAAAGATAAGCAGTTTTTTGGTGATAAGTTAAATAATAGTAGTAATAGTAGTGAAGATATATTTGGTCGTGGTGATAGTAAAGTTAAAAGTGAGAAGATACCTGTAATTGAGAATAAAAACTTTGATAATAATGTTGTTGATGTTAAGAAGGTTACACCAAATGAAGATATTTTTCCTAAAGTTCCATTAAATAAATAAGAGGATATTTTTCCAAAGATTCCTGATAAAAATGATTCATTCTTTGATGAAGGTGAGTTTGAAGATTTAAATAAATATATGGAGAATGATAATAAGAGTTGGTTTTAAGATAAGAAGAGGTGATAAAAATGATTGATAGTGCTAGTGGTAATAAAATCAAGGAGAATAAGTATAAGATTCTTAGGATGAGTTTGTTGTTAGGAACTGGTGATGATAGGGAAGAGACTATTAATAATTTTGAAGATGCTGCAAGGGATATTGACGCTATGAATGATGAGGTTTATCTTAAAGAGTTGGAGGATAAATTTTATGATACATTAACATTAGAGGAAGAAGAGAAAAAGTTAGCTAGTTTGGTTGATTATATTGGGGGAAGGGCTCAGCAGAGGGTTTCTTTGATTAATGATTTTGCTAATGTTACTGGTTATGAGTTAAGTAATTTGCCTCCTATTAAATATTATGATAGGTTAGATGAATATAAGGATAGACTTAATTATATTAGGGAGTATTTAGATAATACTAGCAAGATAAATACTTTAAGTAAAGAAGTAGAGGATTTGGAAGTTTCTCTTGAGAAGACTTATTCTAATAAGGAGAAGGCGGAGGAGAGAAACAGTAGTGATGAGAAGGAATTGCTTAATAAGTTTAAAAATATTATTAATAGGAATGCTGGACTTAAAGATATTGATGTAGATAATATTGATAATGTTTTAGCGGATGTTTCTTTAAGGGCTAGTGATAGTAAGAAGTCTTTAGATATTTTTGAAAAGTCTTTTTCTACTTTGGAGAATGCTGGTATTTCTCATGATGAAGAGCAGGAGTATTCTTCTTATGTTAGTGATGCTAGAGATATTTATTATAAGAATAAGGAACAGGAATATTTGCTTACTATTTATAAATTACTTATTGGTAGTGAGAGTGAGTATAGTAAGATTATATATAAAAGAAATGCTATTAATGATATTTTATATGAGAGGATTAATTTAAGGAAAGAGCTTGGAATAAAAGATAGTGATGTTTTAGAGGATATTTATGATTTGTTGGATAGGCAGTATAAGAATATTGAGAGGCAAAAGGTAGATATTGATAATATAGATATTTTGTCTAAGGAAATTAATGATAAGAGGGAAATGATTAAGGAATTAGAGCTTGATAATCAGAAGGTTGAGATTTTGTCTTTGCTTAAGGAGTTTTGTATTATTGATACTTATGATGATGTTAATGAGAGTTCTAATGTTGATTTAGGAAATATAAGTGTTGATGATGCTAGTATAGGTATTGTTGATGAGAATGTTAGTGATAGTATTAGTGAGAGTGTTGGAGGAAGTAATATATTTGATGATAATAATTCTAATACTGATAGTAATGCTGTTAATAATGATGATGTTAAAGATAGTCAGGTTGTGGATGTTAAAGATATTAGTAATGTTGATTTAGAGGCTATTATTAGTAAAGCTAATACGGTTATGAAACGTGTTGGTAAGATGTTGGGAGTTAATGTAGAGGAAGATGAGAAGATTGTTAGTGTAGAGAATAATGATTCTGATGAGAGTAAGGGGGTTACGGATAATTCTGTTGGTTTAGAAAATAAGGATATTTCGAATAATTCTGTGGTAGATAATTCTGTTAAAGAAGATAGTGGTGTAGATAGGGTTATTCCGGTTGATGCTAATAATTTGTTTTTTAATGGTGGTGTAGATTCTTCTGGTAGTAATGGAGAAAGTAATGATGCTTTTTGGTCTAGTAGTTCGTTTGATGCTGGAGGGTTGAGTAGTTTGCCTGATCTTCCTGAAGCTAAGAATACTGATTCTAATAATTTCTTTGCTAATAATGAGATTCCGGAATTGAAGTTTGACTTTGGTAATAATGATTCGGAGGTACAGTAATGAAAATAGATGTTAATAAGGTTGTTACTTTAGGAAATGGGGAGGTTTATTTGGTTATTTCTTATGTTAGTAATAATAATAGGGATTATTATTATATTGCTGAATTTGATACAAGTTTGAATGATATTAAAGATAATTATAAGATAGTGGAAGCTATTTATGAGAATGGTAATACTTTTTTAGAGGAAGTTATTGGGGAAGTTAATTTAAAAACTATTTTGCCTTTATTTGTTAAAACTATAGTAAATAATTAAAGAAATGATGGATATTATTTCTTTTTTTTGATATAATTAGTAAGAAAAGGTGATTTGATGAAAAAAGTTGTTGTTTTAGGTGGTGGAACTGGGTTATCAGTTTTACTTAGAGGTTTAAAATTATTTCCTATTGATATAACTGCTATTGTGTCTGTTGCGGATGATGGATCTTCGACGGGGATATTGAGACGTGAATTTAATGTGCCAGCGGTTGGTGATTTACGAAATGTTTTGGTGGCTTTATCTGAAGTGGAGCCTTTAGTAGAACAATTGTTACAATATAGATTTGAGACGGATAGTGATCTTAATAATCATGCGATGGGTAATTTGTTGTTGACTGCTTTGTTTAATATTACTGGTAATCTTACGGAGTCTTTGACAGCGCTTAGTAAGATTCTTAATCTTAAAGGTAAAGTTTTGCCTTTTACGGAGGATTCTCCTATATTGGTTGCGCATACTACTAGTGGAGAGGTAATCGAGGGGGAGAGTAATATTACTAAGGCTTTTAAGGAAATTGATTATGTAGAATATAAGAATAAGGTTAAGGCTACGAGAAAGGTTATAAAGGCTTTAGAAAATGCTGATTTAATAATATTGGGTATGGGTAGTTTATATACTAGTGTTATTCCTAATTTGTTAGATGATAGGGTTGTTCAGGTTTTAAGGAATTCTAAGGCTAAGAAGATGTATGTTTGTAATATAATGACGGAGCATGGGGAGACTGATGGTTTTGCTGTTAGTGATTGTATAAAAGCTATTAATAAATATGTAGGGGATAATTTTATTGATGTGGTAGTTGCTAATAATGGAGAGGTGCCAAAAAAGATTATTAAGTTATATGAAGTGGAGGTTAGTAGTCCGATATTACTTGATAGGGAAGAGTTGGATAGGATGAATATCAAGGTTATAGAGGATAATTTGATTAGTATTATTAATAATCAAGTAAGGCATGATTATGTTAGGACGGCTTTGGATATATTTACTTATATTAATAATAGTGGTGATGTTTAATGAGTTTTTCTGCTGATATTAAGAATGAGATTTCTATGCTTTCTAGTAGTCGTACGGAGGATATTGCTGAGTTATCTGCTATTGTTAGGGATAGTGATAGTAGTTCTAATATTAATATTGTTACTGAAAATAATGCTGTTGCAAGGAGGGTTTATAGGTTATTTAGGGATATATATGATAAGAGCTTGAAGATTACGGTTAGGAGAAGGAGTGGTTTTAATAATAATTTAGTATATATTCTTAATTATAATGGTGAGTGTAGTGGGATTCTTAGGGATTTATCTATTATTGATTCTAGTGGTAATCGTTTAAATAAGCCTAGTGAATATTTGGTTAGTGATGGTGAGTCGATGAGGGCTTATTTGAAGGGGTTGTTTGAGGTTTGTGGTAGTATTAATGATCCTAAGACTTCTGGTTATCATTTAGAGTTTGTTATTCATGATTTGGATTATGCTAAGGAGATTAGTAATTATCTTAATTTATATAATTTGAATAGTAAGGTTATAGTTAGGGAAAAGAATTATATGGTATATATAAAGGAAGCTGAGAAGATTAGTGATTTTCTTAGGATGATAAAGGCTTATAATGGGGTTATGTATTTTGAAGATATTAGGATATATAGAGATTATAAGAATATGAGTAATAGGCTTAATAATTGTGAGCTTGCTAATATGGATAAGGTATTTATGACTGCTAGTAAACAGATTAAGGATATTGAAAAGTTGAAGGAATATGATATGTTGGATATTATTGATAATAAGTTAAGAGAGGCTGTTGATTATAGAATTAAGTATCCTGAGAGTTCTTTACAAGAGTTATCGGATATTATGAGTAAGGAACTTGGGTATAATATATCTAAGTCAGGGTTGAATCACAGATTTAGGAAGATTAGGGAGATTGTCAATAGGATAGAGAATAAGTAAATAGAGGTTGTGGTTAGAATGATGAGGGTTGGTGGAGTGTATTTAATATTATAATAAGGTAGGAGTAGATAATTATGACTTTATTTGAGGATTTAAAATGGAGGGGTTTGGTACAAGATATTAGTGATGAGGAATTGATTGATAAATTGAATACGGGAGGGTTAACTTTTTATATTGGTACTGATCCTACAGCGGATTCTATGCATATTGGTCATTATTCTTCTTTTTTGATTTCTAAAAGGTTAGCAAAAGCTGGGCATCATCCTATACTTTTAGTAGGAGGGGCTACGGGGTTAATAGGGGATCCTAAACCTGATTCTGAGAGGCCTATGATTTCTAAGGAAGAGGTTGCAAGGAACTTTATTGGTTTAAAAAAGCAGGCTGAGAGTATTTTTGGGTTTGAGGTTGTTAATAATTTTGATTGGACTAAGGATATTAATGTTATTGATTTTTTGAGGGATTATGGGAAGTATTTTAATGTTAATTATATGCTTGCTAAGGATAAGGTTAAGTCTAGGTTAGATAGTGGTATTACTTATGCTGAGTTTTCATATATGATATTACAGGCAATGGATTTTTTATATTTATTTGAGAAGAGAGGTTGTGTTTTACAAGTTGCAGGATCTGATCAGTGGGGAAATATTACTTCTGGTATAGAACTTATTAGGAAGAAATTAGATAAGACAGTATATGGTATGGTTATGCCTTTGGTAGTTGATAGTACTGGTCGTAAGTTTGGTAAGACGGAGGGTAATGCTTTATGGCTTGATAAGAATAAGACTTCTAGTTATAAGTTATATCAATATTTAATTAATTTAGAGGATTCTATGATTGTAGATTATTTAAAGAAGCTTACTTTTTTGTCTAGAGAAGAAATAGAGGAGTTAGATAAGAAAAACAGGGAGCATCCGGAGTTAAGAGAGGCTCATAAGGCTTTAGCAAGAGAGATTATTACTGATTTACATGGTAAAGAGGAATATGATAAGGCGGTTAAGTTATCTAATGTTTTATTTAATGAGGAGTTTTCTTTCTTGAGTAAGGGGGATGTTGAAGAGATATTTAGTGGTAATGATATTATTAATGTTAGTAGTAGTAATTTAATAGATATGTTAATTGAGATTGGCGCTAGTAAGAGTAAGAGAGAGGCAAGGGAATTTATTAGTGGTAATGCGATTAAGGTTAATGGTAGAAAGATTAGTGATTTAGAATATAGGATTGGTGATAATGATTATATAGATGGTGTATATATAATAATTAAGAGAGGTAAAAAGAATTATTATGTTGGAAAGAAGTGTTAAAGGAGGTCAAGTTTATAGGCATTTTAAGGGGAGTTTACATAGGATTATATGTATTGCTTTAGATAGTGAGACTATGAAGGAAATGGTTGTGTATAATCATATTAGTGATGGTAGTATTTGGGTAAGGGATAAGGAGATGTTTTTATCTTTGGTTGATAAGGATAAGTATCCTGATGTTAAGCAAAAATATAGATTTGAGTTGTATGATGATGAGTGTTAGAACTATTTTGGATAGTTCTTTTTGGTATAAAAAAAAGTAGAGTGTGTTATACTCTACTGTAGAATTCAACGATTAATGCTTCGTTGATATCGGCATTTAGTTCGTTTCTTTCTGGTCTTCTAAGATAAGTGGCTTCTTTTTTATTTTCATCATAAGTTATATAATCTACTCTTTTAGTTACTTTTTCTAAAGATTCATTTACTATTTTAAGGTCTTTGTCATCTTCTTTTAATCCAATGATATCTCCTATTTTTACTCTGTATGATGGGATATCAACTTTTTTGCCATTAACGGTAATGTGTCCATGGTTAACTAGTTGTCTTGCTCCTCTTCTTGTAGTAGCGAAACCTGTACGATAGACAATGTTATCTAGTCTACTTTCTAGTAAGAATAGTAAGTTTTCACCGTGTACACCTTTCATTTTTCCTGATTCTTCAACTAGTTTTTTGAATTGTTTTTCGTTGATACCATACATAAATCTTACTTTTTGTTTTTCGTTTAATTGTATTGAGTAGTTAGATGGTTTTCTTTTTCTATCAGCGCCATGTTGTCCTGGGCCACTACTTCTTCTTTTACCTTTAGAAAATTCTATACCACTTTCTAATATTGAGAAACCAACTCTTCTTGATTTTTTGTTATTTGGGCCTGTATATCTTGCCATTTATATTCCTCCTTCTTGCATAGGGGGTATCTAATTTTTATAGGGAGTTTTATTTTTACTTTCGCTTATGCAGCAAAATAAGTTACTTGTATATAACACGTTATAAAAATATAGATACTGCTGCCAAATGCATTAGTATTATATAATAAATATGATATTTTAGTCAAGTGGTTTGTAGTAATTATCTTTAATTCGCAAAATTTAAACGATTGAAAAAGCGCCAACAAATACTGTATAATATAATATATAGTAGAAAGTAGGTGCTTTAAAT
>CASEAD010000051.1 GCA_949285775.1 uncultured bacterium | reverse complement strand
TTTATCCTTATATAAGTATTCTTGTTATTTTTTCTTACTACCTCTATTAAATATTTTTTATTATTATATACTATATCCATACTTACTCATAATAATTATAACTAGGAAATCTAAATATCTTACTTAAAATACTGATATACTTATTATTCTTAAAATTATTATAATCACTAACTTTTTCATTATATACACTAGATGCAAATAATAATTTACCATCATTATCTTTTATCATATTCTTAAAGCCTAAATATTCTTTACTATCTTTCAAATAATCATAAGTATTATCTAATTTAGTAGCGTCATGCAAAATATCCCTAGATTTACTTATCAATAATAACAATTCATTTATTTTATCAGTATTTCTAAAACTAGTAGTAAGATTCTCTAACTCTCTTATAAGATTATCCTCATGAGGACAATTATCTCTAATATATTTACATAAAGTATCAATTATTTCTACTCTTTCCTCAATCATAATTTTAATCCCAGAAAATTTATCTATAACCTTATGCTTATAAAACTCTAATCTATTAACAAAACTAAATATAAACAGTACCAAAAAAACTATTAACCCAAATATTAAAACTATAGTTATATCTATATAATTCACACTATCACCATCCATAAAATATTATACAATAAATTTAATTTTTTTTATAGCCCTATTAACTCCAAAATAACCCCACTAATAACACCAATTAAATATAAAAGAATTAATACTCTAACACTATCCTTAATACTCTTATTAGATTTAAATAACACTAATATTGCTACACCACTACCAGTAAGAAGACCAGATATCATAGAAGAAAAACTAATAACCTCATTTAAATACAATTCCGTAATAATAACCGAAGATCCACAATTAGGAATAAACCCTATTAAACTAGTAATAAAAGGTACTATATATAAATTATCATTAAATATACTCCTCAAATATTCCTCTAACCCTAAAGTAAATATAATATTTAAAATAAAAGTAATAACTAATATAAATAAAGAAATATTACCCGTATGAATTAAAGCAGACTTTATAATTCCTTCCTCACAATGACAATGTTCATCCTTACATATATCATAATCAATCTTACTATTTTTCCTTCTAAATATTAAATCAATAACAAAACCAGAAACCATACCAATTAAAAACTTTGTTAATAATATTTTCCCTATAAGAGAAATATCCGCCCCCTCTGATAACAAAATAGGAATCATTTCATCACTACAAGATAAATATATACTAATTAGAGTACCTAAAGAAACTATTCTTGCTACATATAAATTAGTAGCCATCACTGGAAACCCACATTGAGGAACTAATCCCAATAACGCCCCTAACACCGGTCCAAAACGACCAGAAGCCTTAATAACTTTCTTCGTTTTATTACTAAATTTATGTTCTAATAATTCAATTAATAAAAACGCTACAAATAAAAAAGGTAACAATTTAACTACATCTATTAAAGTATCTAATATAATATCTAACATAACAATCACTCCTTATAATAAACATCTATATCTACATAACCATCAATACCATCAATAACACCATCACTACAAACTTGCCACATTACATAATCTCCATCATATAAAGTATTACTATAATTAGCAAGCCAAACCTCATACTCATCACTATACCATATAGTATCTAAATAAGCCTTACTACTTATAATACTCCCTCATAACCACTATCTTCTACTCGTGAAATAAATGCATTAGCAATATTATTTAAACTATGAAAACTAAGATTAAAAGTATTATATATACCAAAGTTCTCCCAATCAAACGCTATAGGCATAGTAATATCATATCCCTTTAACGCATTCATCACATACTTAGCTTGTCCTTCCGCCTCCTTAACACTCCTAGCGTAAGAATAAAAATAAACCTCAACATCAATATCATACAAAATAGCTTCTTCTATATTATCATAAAAATACGGATCCATTTCTATTTCTCCATCTATCTCTGACTGTCCACCTAACTTAATCATAACAAACTCTACATCATTATCCTTAAGCCTCTCAAAATCCACATCCCCCTGCCATTTAGAAATATCTATTCCAATCAAAGTATCAGAACTCTTATATTTAGAATAAATATCCCTATAATCAATATAACTCTCATTACTACCAGTATTAACTTTATTAACAACCCTTAAAGTAAATTTAGCACTATTAGAATTACCACTACTATCCCTAGCAAACATCTCTATTTCATAACTACCAATATCATCTAAATCATATTCCCCCTCTATCCAACACTCTACATTATCATCTACATTATCAGCACATAATATAACATCTTCTAACGCCCTATCATAACCCTTAACTACTGTATAACTATCTCCTACCATAATAACAGGTTCTTTAGTATCAACAACCTCTATATCAAAACTACCACTTTTTATCCAACCATAATTATTTTTATATAAATATCTTACTTTATTAACACCAAGTTTAGTAGTATCTATAAGATAATTATCTAATAAAGTACCATCTATATAATTAATAAAATCAGATACATACACTTCATCCCTAAACTCTACCTTAATATCATCATCTATTATTACTTCATCTCTATAAGTCAAAAACATCCAAGAAAAACATAGCCCTAATATAAGCCCTATAAAACCACATAATAAATATCTTTTCATAAGACCACCTCAACCTAAAAAACAGTATAACATAAATTCATAAATTTTACCACCTAGGAAATCAAAAAAACTATAAGACATCAGCCCTATAGTTATTATTCTTCTATCTCTTCTATCTTCATAAAATTAGTAGTCTTAATCCCCGTATTAGGTAACCCACCGGTAATTATAATCTTGTCCCCTTTAACTAATGATAAAAATTTACAAGCCTTATCTACCGCATCATTAATAATCTCATCAGTATTATTATATTCTTTTACTAAAACAGGATATATAGCATAATTAAGTGCTAAAGATCTAGCCACACTACTATTAGTAACAGTTGCTAAAATAGGAGCCTTAGGCTTCAAATTACTAATCTTCCTAGCCGTACGCCCACTCATAGTAGCCGCTACTATTAACTTAGCATCAATACTATCACACGCTGCCACAACACTCTTAGCAATAACCTCAGCAATATTACTATTCCACTTCACATTAAACTTCTTTTCATAATTATAATAAACCTCAGCATTCTCACAAATATCTGCCATACAACTAACCGTTTCAATAGGATAATTACCTACTGTAGTCTCATCAGATAACATTACAGCATCAGTTCCATTAAATACCGCATTAGCAACATCACTTACTTCTGCCCTAGTAGGCCTAATACTTTTTTTCATAGAAACTAACATTTCTGTTGCTACAATACAAAATTTTCCATTTTCACGACACTTAGTAATAATTTGTCTTTGATATATTGGAAGCATATGCATAGGAACTTCAACCCCCAAATCACCACGCGCTACCATAATCCCATCACTAGCTTCTATTATCTCATCGATGTTATCAATACCCGTTACACTC
>CASEAD010000050.1 GCA_949285775.1 uncultured bacterium | reverse complement strand
TAAATATATACAATAGTTATTCATAATTTACCTCATTTCTGAGGTATAAATTTGTGTATGCTACTTGTATGCTACGCGATAAATTTATGCTAATTATTAACTATATGTATCATTTTTTCTATAAATATATCTTTTATAGAAAATAAAAGCAAGTCCTTATTTTATAAGACTTTGTTTAACTTCATAAATGGTGCACCCATAGGGATTCGAACCCCAAACCTTTTGGTCCGTAGCCAAACGCTCTATCCAGTTGAGCTATGGGTGCGTTTTTTTTGTTTGTATATAGATTATATAATAAAAATAAAAAAAATACAATATTTTTATTGAAGTTTTTTGAATAATTAGAAGGGCTTTATTCAATAAAGCCCATATCAGTAAATTTATTTATAACAGTTTCTTTTGAGACGGCACCGCTAATTCTGTTTAGGATGCTTTTTTCTTTGCCATCATTTATAAACAATGTTATTGGTGTTGAACCATCAAGGTTTAATGAATCTAAAAATTCTTTTTTATTATCATCTGTTTCTTTATCATAATCGATATAGTATACGTCTATTCCATAGTTTTTGGCAATTTGTTCTACTTCTGGCTTATATGTAGCGCAATGAGAACAGGTTGTTTGACTTACTATTAATATGAAGGTATCTTCATTGTTTATTTTTTCTTTTAATTGTGAATAATTAAGTTCAATTAAAGATCCTACTTTGGGAGTGTTAATGTAATTTATTATCAGTACTCCTAGTATAATAATAAATATAATTATGGCAATTATTAATGTTATATTTTTTTTCTTCATTTATTATGCACCTCTTTTATATGATAACATTTTTTTAGAAAAAAGTAAAAAAAACTTTATTTTTTATTAAAAAAATGTTATTATTGTTTTAATGATAGTAGGAGGTGCTATATGAGGAGAAGGTTATTCTCTCTATTCTCTATATTGTTTATATTTATATTTAATATTAATTGTGTTAATGCTGAGGCGTGTGATAATGCTGATATAGAGAGATTAGAACAGGTAGCACAGGGGATTAGTTATAGTTATGAATATATGGCTGATGAATTTAACGTTCAAATATATGAGGTTACTTTTGGTAATTTGACTGATGAACTTTATATTAGGTATAATGATTTAGATTATTTTGAAAATGATGTTGTTATTTATGCAGAGAGTGGTGTAAGGACATTTGATGTTTACGCGTATAATTGCTTTGAAGAAAAAGTTGGAACTATTACGTTAGAACTTCCAAAGTTTAACGAATATTCTTTATCGGATGAGTGTTTAGAAATTGGAAGTGATAATTTGTCTGTGTGTGATGAGTGGTATGATGGGGAACTATCATATGATGATTTTATGATGGAAGTTGCTGAGTATCGTAATGATGGTAGTACAACTTCTGAATTGTTAATTAATTTTTTTGTGAATAATTATTTATTTTTCTTATTAGCGTTTGTGGTTTTGGTTGCTATAATTGTTGCTATTGTTTTATACAGAAGAAAGAGAAATAGACTTGATTAGGTGGTGACTATTTTGAAAAAGAGTTTATATGTTTTGGAATTTATTTTTTTAATGTTTTTTCTTGATAGTTTTGTTTATGCCGCTGATGTTACAAGATATAATACTTGTAGTGGTAATATTAATAATTCTTCACTTAGTTCTGAGTGTGAAGATCAGGAAAGTTATGTAAATAATCCAACTGGTGAGAATGATACAATTACTTGGGAGGAAGAAATTGTATCTAAGAGTGAAGATGAATGTGGGGAAAGGGTTCCTTATAATATTGTTATATTATTAGATATATCTTCTTCAATGAAGAATGATAATAAACAGAATAATGTTGTTAATGCAGTTAATAATATGATTGATACTTTAGCAGGATTAGTTCGTAATTATTCACTTGATTTTCAAGTTAATGTTTGCAAATTTGGTCATAATTATTTTGGTTGTTCTGATTTTAAGACTATTTCTAGTAATTTAAGTGCAAACTCTTCTTTGAAGTTAAGTAGTAGTAAGTATTTTGTTGAGTTTGGTAGTGGTAATGAACTTTCTGGTCAGGCTACTTATATTCAGTATGGTTTGTATAGAGCTGGGGAATATTTGAGGGGTATGAGTAATAATAATGCACCAATGGTTATATTGGTTACAGATGGATATCCTACTAAGGCAAATAGTTCTATTTTGCGTTCTACTAGTATGACGGCGGATAATACATTTAATAATATGACTTCTGCTAGATATGCTTATTATACACTTAGACAGTTAATAAATTTGCGTTCAGTTTTAGATACTAAGGCTAGTAGTGTTGGGAGATCGGGACAAGCTAAGATTTTAACTTATAATGTAAATAGTTTAATAGCAAATGATGCTTTTTCTAATTTTGTTTTAAATCCAAATTCTTCTACTAAAAATGCACTGGA
Organism: uncultured bacterium; assembly: GCA_949285775.1. Lineage (GTDB taxonomy): Bacteria > Bacillota_I > Bacilli_A > RF39 > UBA660 > RUG11198. Next base: position 2,980 of record CASEAD010000050.1, on the reverse strand, counting down.
TGATAATGTTAGTAAAGAGGCTTATAGTTTATATCAAATGGTTAATGGTCAAAGTGTTTATGAGTCATTTGCTGGGGTTTGGATGAAAGAGGATTATGGAGTTTATAGAGGTGATCCTGATGATAATACGGTAACTTTTACGTTTGATAAAAATGTTTATAGTGGTCTTTCAGCTGATGTTATAAAAAGTTCTTTAAGATTCTTTTTCCCTAGTGGTTCTAATGATGATGTTAAAAAAATTGAAGTTAAGTTTTATAAAAATAATCAATCTACTGTTGATACTTTGTGTGATTCTTCTGCTCGATGCTCGTCTTCTGGGTCTGATAGTGGTTTTAAATATTTCAAATTAGGTAATTTTTCATGGGAAAGTGGTAATTATACACGATTTGCTAATTGTTTATCAGGTGATGGTACTTGTAATTATAATAAGGTTGAGGTTGTTTTTACTATAAGTGATAGTCTTACTTATACTAGGTATGATAGTCTTGCTTTACCTTCTAATTTAGTTAATAATTCTTTTTCGGGGTCTGCTAGTGATTTTGAGAATGTATTTTCTGATAGTGTTAAAAATGAAGTTTGTCAAGAAACAGAGGAAATTGTGGTTGAAGAAGAAACATATAGGGATGATGTTAGTAAATATGAGTATAATAATTGTTCATCAAAAGGTGTTTCTATAAGTAGTTTATACTATAAGGTTACAGCAGATGACGAGTATTATAGTACTAGGGATGGGAATAATCCTATATCTGAGGGAAGATGTATTAAAGTAGATTCGAATAGATTGGAATATATAATGACTGAAGATTTGATTTTTAATGTTGGTACTTTAAATAGTATTGGTTCTATTTATGCCGGTGGTGGTTTTAGTTGGGCTGATACACAGGTAGAAAATAATATTTATGCTAGGTTTAAGTATTTATATTCTGATGGTGGTATAACAAAACCTGTTTTTACGTCTATTGGATTAAGTGCTTATGACCTTTTGGGAAATTCTGTTACAAAAAGTTATGTTGGTATATCTGAGTTATATTCTGACTCTAGTTGTAGAACTTCGGTAACTATGGACGATTTAGATAGTGCTATGAGGTCATCTATTAGTGAAAATATTACTAAAGATACTACTGCTGGAACTATAGCAAGTGCTTTTGAAACTGTTGATAGTAATGATGCTTCAGTATCTAATGATGTTATTGATTTTTCTGTTGTGTCTCCTAGTTATGAGTTAAGTTATTCTTCTTCTGATTTACTTTATAGCACTACTAGAAGTTTATCATATAGTCTTGGTTGGTATAGAGCTTGTTTATCCGATGATGGCAGAACTGTAAGTTATACTACTGCTCCTACTTGTGATGAAAAAGAAGTTGATGGTGGTTTTTTAAGGTATACTTCTTTGAATCAGCCAGATGGTGAGTATTATGTTTCTATTAATAATAAGAATTTTAGTAGTGTTGATGGAATTGAGTTTGAAATTAATATTTCTTGTCCTGTGAATGTTGTTCAAATTTTATATGACGATCCTGGTGATGATGGTGATTTAGAAGTTGCTTATACTTATAGGAGTATAGATCATAATAATCCTTTTCCTAAGGGTGTTATACCTTTTAATTGGCAAGCATTTATGGATGATGATGATGGAAGAACTCGACTTAGTGATTCTTATCTTGGTGGTAATTTAAATTATGAGATTAGTTTTAGGGATGAAGATTTGGATGATATCGCTAATGGTAATGATTATACTGATTGGAGTAATATAGATGTTGAAACTGGTAGTAGTGATTTTGCTAATAAAATAAAAAGGAATGCTACTTATTGTCCACTAGGAGAGTTTAGAGATGATTGTGATTAGTATGGGTGATTATTATGAAATATAGTTATGTTGTGTTAGGATTGTTATTGTTTGGTATGTTTGGTCTTATTTTTGTAGTTATGTTTGAGTCTATTACTATAAATAATGAGAGTGAATATTATGTTTTGAAGGAAGCTATGGAGGCTGCTATGCTTGAATCTGTGGATGTAGCTTGTTTTAGAAATTCTACTGAGGATGGTTGTCAAGGATCTTTAAAGATTTCTGAGCAAAAATTTGTTGAGAATTTTACTAGAAGGTTTGCAGCTAGTATTAGTGGTGATGTTACTGAGTATACTATTGAATTTTATGATATTATAGAAAGTCCGCCTAAGGCTACTGTTGTTATTAATGGTGCTACTGAGACATTTAGATTTGATACGGATGAGAGTATTGATGTTAATTTAGTTAATAATTTGACTGGTATTTTAGAGTTAGATAAAGGTTGGGATCCAGATAGTGGAGAGGTTGTTTCTTAATATTTTTGTTTTAAATAGTTTTACTATTTTGATATAGATAATAAAGAGGAGGATATGATATGAATAATTTAAGTAATTCATTAAAAAAGTTTGTTAGTAATAAGAATACTGTTACTATTTTGGGGATTGTTTTGTGTATTGCTGTTTTGTTTATTGGATATAATTACAGAATTAGTCAAGAGGTTAAACCGGTTAGAGTTCCATATGCTAATCAGACAATTCAGCCTAAAACTGCTATAACTTCTGATATGATATCTTATATGAATGTTCCTGATTCATTTTTAGTTGGAAGTTATTATAGTAGTTCTGAACAAATAATTGGGAAATATTCTAATTATAATACAATGATTGCAGAGGGTAGTTTATTTTATACTGATTTGTTGGTTGATGAGGGTACTTTACCAGATTCATCTTTTAAGAATGTTCCTGATAATTATACTTTAATTAATTATGGGGTTGATATGACTACTACTTATGCTAATAGTATGATGCCTGAGAGTTATATTAATATTTATTTTAAGGCTACTGATGATGATGGTACTATTATGTTTGGTAGGTTTATTAGTAATATAGAAATACTTGATGTTAAGGATAGTTCTGGAAGACATGTGTTTGAGAATAGTGAAGAGGCTAGAACTCCTGCTTATATGTTATTTGC
>CASEAD010000049.1 GCA_949285775.1 uncultured bacterium | reverse complement strand
GTTTAAGGAGATGATTTTTATATGGAAACAGTACAAGCAGCCGTTGCCAATAGTATTGGTATAATGTTAGGTTTAGCATTCCTAGGATTAGGTATTGGAATAGGCCTTTTAGGAGGAAGAGTAGCAGAAGCCGTAGGCAGAAATCCCGAAACTAAAAATGATGTCGTTCACTCAATAATGACTATTCTAATTATAACATCAGTATTCTTATTATTCTTATTCTTATTCTGTTTCTTCTTATTATTCTATAACCCATTAGTAGCGTAGTATATGGTATATTTATTCTTAGTAGCGGTCTTAATAATTGGCTTTCTTGTATTTTCTATGTTTATGATTTTAAGAAATACTGTTAATAAAATAAATGCTCAAACAAAATTATACTTCGTAGATAAATTACAAGAATATAACCATTTAATAGATGAAAAAGAACAAAAACTAAATCAAATAGATAAAGAGATTAAGAAACGAGAATTACAAAGAAAAGAAAATAATAATAAAGATAATCTTAATAATTATGAATTTGATTATAATATTATAGACCTATTTAGTAAAACTACATATCAAGATAAAAGTATTTTTGAACTAACAAGAAAAATAGATGATAAATTTAATATTGATTATAACTCTATATTAAATAAATTTATCTCTAATATAGAGAATGATGACACTGTATATAACTTTTGCCAAAAATTAAGAAACAAATTCAACAGTGATACTCTATATAAAATAAAAACTCTAGATAATATAGAAGACTTCATTAAAGAACTATTAACAGAAAATGAATATAAAATATATGAAGCATTTAAAACAACTTATAAAGATACAAGTATTGATAACTTTATAAATTACCTAGAAGAATTAATTGATTTAAATAACCCAACTATTTTAGTATACGTAGGAAATAAAGAAGAAAATTATGACCATCTAAGCAAATATATCAAAACTGAATACACACCTGAAATATATCGTGGAATAAAAATAATATATAAAAATAAAATGTATGATTTCAGTTTAAGTGAAAGGAATGTATAGTATGGATAATATCGATAAGACAATAGATAATATAAAAAATAATGAAAATGTTTACTCCACCGGTAGAGTTATTAAAGTAGGAAAATATAATATAGAAGTATCTGGACTTAATGATGTAGCCTTCTATGAAGCAATTAACATAGGAAATAAAGCTAGTGGTTACGTAATGGGAATATATCCCAATAAAGTAATAGTATCTTTAGTTAATATCGAAGAAGAAATAGTTCCAGGAGATATTGTCTATTCCTTAAAAAAAGAATTCAAATGCTTATTTAGCTTAGATTCAATGGGTAAAGTAATTGATATCTTTGGTAATGACTTAATTGCTGGAAAAAAGTTTGATAAATTAGTTGAAGTACCTATTGAAAATCCACCATTATCTATTATGGATAGAAGTGCTGTTAATAGAGAGCTATTAACCGGAATATCTGGTATTGATCTAATGTACCCAATAGGTAAAGGACAAAGACAATTAATAATAGGTGATAAAAAAACCGGTAAAACACAGATAGGACTAGATACCATTGTAAATCAAAAAGGAAAAAAAGTAATTTGTATCTATGTAGCATTAGGTAAAACTAAAAAAGAAGTAAAAGATATATATATAGAACTTACCAAAAGAGGTGCAGCTAGCTATACCATAATAATAGCATCATTCAACGACGAACTACCTACTAGAACATACTTAACTCCTTATGTAGCAACCTCAATAGCGGAGTCTTTTATGATGCAAAAATATGACGTCTTAGTAGTATTTGATGACTTAAAGAAACACGCTGATGTATACCGTGAAATAAGCTTAACCAGTAATAAAACACCAGGCCGTGATGCTTATCCATCAGATATATTCTATACCCATTCAAGATTATTAGAAAAAGGAGCCCAACATATTAATGGTGGTTCAATTACAATGCTACCAATCGTAGAAACTAAAAGCTCTGATATTACAGATTATATCTCTACTAATATTATCTCGATATGTGATGGACAATTAGTATTATCCTCAAAAAACTTTGCTAGAGGTGAAAAACCTGCTATTAACTACGGGTTATCTGTATCGCGTCTAGGTGGTGCCGTACAAACACCAGATATGAAAAAAGTAGGTACTAAATTAAGAAGAGAATTATTATCTTACCTAGAAGTAAGAGAAGTATATGAACTTGCCAATATTGATGAAATGAGCAAAGAACTACAAAAGAAAATGAAAGATGGTAAAGTAATTTTAGATAAACTAAAACAATATAAATTTAACCCTAGAACCAAAGAAGAAATGAAAGCCGATTTCAATTTCTTACTAGAAGAAACTCAAGAAAATAATAGTTCAAATAATACTAACAGTAATCAAAATGATAATAAAGAAAATAATCCATCAAAAGAAACTACTAATAACCAAAAAGAAAATAATAAGTAGATAAGAGGGTGACACAATGGAGAGTGGCAAAATAATATCCATATTTGATATAAGCATCGAAGTAGTATTAAATGATAAATCTATTAAAGTAGGCGATATCTTAGTAACACAAGATAATAAATATTCCTTTGAAGTAGTAGAAATAAATAATGTAAGCGCTAAATGTATAAGCTTACACTCAACTAGAGGTTTAAAAAAAGGAACACCTGTTATTAAAATATCAAGTGGTGTAGAAGTAGAATACTCAGATAAAATATTAGGAAGAATCTTTAATTCCTATGGAGATGTAATTGATAAAAAAGAGTTTATAAGTGCTAATAAAAGAAAAACAGATCATCCAACCACAACCCTAGAAGAATTAAATATAGAGTCTCAAATATTATGGACAGGAATAAAAGTTATAGACTTCTTTGCCCCATTACAAAAAGGATTTAAAATGGGATTGCTAGGTGGAGCCGGAGTAGGGAAAACCGTATTAATAAAAGAGATGATACATAATATCTATACTTCCCTAAATTCTAATGCCGTATTCACCGGAATAGGAGAACGTTCCAGAGAAGGACAAGAACTATATTCTGAAATGAAAGAATCAAACCTACTAGATAAAATGAGTATGGCTTATGGACAAATGGGAGATAACCCCGTCTCACGTAGTAAAGCTGTCTATACCGGACTAACGATGGCAGAATATTTAAGAGATGAAAAAAAACAAGATGTATTACTATTTATAGATAATATTTATCGTTTTATCCAAGCCAAAAGTGAAATTGCTACTGAATTAAAACAAATCCTAATAGGTAACGGATATCCATCAGATATGGCCAGTGAAATAAGTAAAATAGAAGAAAGAATAAACTCTAACCAAAACGGTTCTATTACTTCCGTACAAGCTATATACATACCCGCTGATGACTTAACAGATGAATCCGTTCAAACCATAATGAGTTATATGGATGGACAAATAGTTCTCGATAGAAAAACAGCCGAACTAGGGATATATCCCGCTATAGATGTCTTTAACTCAAACAGTAAATTAATTGATATTGAAAGAATAGGAGAAAGACACTTTAATTTAGTAGAACAAGTCATAAAAACCTTAAACAGATACCAAGAACTAGAAGAAATTATTACTGTCTTAGGTATCGAAGAACTATCCGAAGAAGATAAAGGAATATTTTATCGTGCTCGTAAACTAAGAAATTACTTTTCTCAACCCATGTTTGTAGCGGAAGCATATACCAACATACCAGGACAGTTCGTTAAAATAGAAGATGTCCTAATAGATGTCGAAAATATCCTTTCAGGCAAATATGATGATATCGACGAAAGCAAATTCTTATTTATAGGAAAATATCATGACTAATAACGATATAAAAGTAAGAGTATTTGATATGACACATGGCTTAGTAGAGTACGATAACATAAAATCAATAAGAATAGTAAGTAAAGACTATAACCTCCTTATTATGAAAGACTACTTATCAATAATAGGTCAAATAGTAGGAAATGTCGATATAATAGGAAAAGATGTTAATATATCTTTTAAACAAATAAAAGGATTTTATATGAATAGTAATAATGTATTCAATTTAATGATAGAAGAGTGATAGTATGGATATGGATATAATAAATGGCTTAATAAATTTCTTAGTAGTAGCACTAATCTTTTTAGCAGGATTATTTACTGCATTTATGATCTTCTGTAAAAAATTTAAATTTGACAAAAAAAATATAGAATTATATGGAATGTTTCTCCATTTAAAACCATCATCCTTAGTCGCAGTATCTGCTCTTACTATTAATTATTTATTCCTTGTATGGGCTACCGTAAGTTTTACAGGACTAAATATAATCTATGTAGCGTTTACCCTAATATTAGTTCTTATCAGTGATATTTCTATGGATAAATTTAATGCCTTACCCAAAGATATAGGAATAACAATAACTAACTGCCTTGCTATCCAAGTAGTCTATTTAATATATGACTATCTAACTACAGAGTATAGTTCTATAATGTTATTTATAATCTTAGTATTAGTAGTAATATTTATCTTTCTATATTATACCTATAACTTATTTAAAAGTATTAATAATGTTGTAATAGATCATAAATATCTAAAAAAGAAAAAATATAAAGTATAAGGAGGATTTATGAGTAGCATAAAAAACGTTGTTAAAGTAATGAACTTTCACTCTCTACTAAGAGTAGATAAAGCAAGAAAAAGAGCCGAACACTATCTAAATGTTGGTAACGAAATAACTAAAATATTAAGTGAAATTCTCTATAATAAAAATATAGTTTTAGATAAAAAAGGATTAACACCAGATCCTAATAAACCAATACTAGATATCTATGTTGCTAATGACTATGGCTATTGTGGAGATTTTAACTCATCAGTAAGACGTGCTATCTTAAATAATCCAGATAACTATAAAATAATAATTGGCAAAAAAATAGTATATAAAGATGATAAAACTATTCTAAAAATAGAAAAAGATGACTTTAACGAACGCTTCCTAGAAATACAGCATTATATCGATAAATCACTACTAAATATGGATTACAGTGAGGTAAATATATATTATAACCACTATTATACATCGACAACCTTTGAATTTAAAAAAATAAAAGCATTCCCTGTAGAATTTGAAGGAGAGTATTATGAAGGAAATGACTTTGTAGCAGAAACAGACTTACAAAAAATGCTTATAAGCCTAGTATCCTTCTATATATGCTATCAATTAAAAATGTGTGAATGTATCAGCGAAGCTGCAGAAAATTTAAATAGAAACCAAATTACAAGAATGGCCCTAGATAAAATAGAAGAAAGAGAAGTTGAAGAAAAACATGCTCTAGCAAGACAAAAAAATGAAGAAACCTGTAAGAAAAATGTAGAAAACTTCAAAACATTAATTGCCATAGGTGATCAAAATGGATAATAAAAATATAGAAGAAAACTATCTAGAAAAATTAAAAAAAATACAAGCAAGTATGCCAAAAATAATATTACCTACAATGGGGCTTATAGATAATAATACCAAAATAGAGATAAATGGTAGTGATTATATCAAAGATTTGGGAAGGAGTAAATAATATGTTAAATAGGAAAGGACAAACATTAGTAGAATATGTTTTAATAATCTCATTAATAACTGTAATTGCCATCAGCTTAGTTAAAATATTTGGAGGTTATTTAAAAGATAGTGTCACTAAAATGGGCTGTGAAATGATAGGAAAAGATTATGTCGAAGGAGAAAAAATAGGAGAAGGATACTGTGAAGGGGATGAAGACCGCATGTTTGAATAACACCTAATAGTCTTCTTTTTTTTAAGGAGAATATCACCATTAGTACCTAATGGTGTGTTTACCTATTCATAACCTTTATATGCTTTAATAAACAATTTAACTTATATAACTTTAATACAAATATAATAGTAGACATTTATAAAAAAAACATATATAATATAGATAATTGAGGTGATATAATGAAAGAAAGCCTAGAATTTTATTACATTAAAAATAATTTTAATAAATCTAACGATTCTACTAACACACTTTCACTCTTAGCATATGTAAGAATTGGTGATGGAGGATATGATTATTATTTAATTAATCTATATCTTAATAGCGAATCAATTGAATATGATATAAAAAAAATACCAAATATTTTTGCTTATACTAAAAAAAATAATATAAAACTTGATAAAATGGAAAAAGCTAATAGTAAGTTATATAAATGCCTGATAAAAGTATTATGGGAATATATATATGAAAATAACTATACAATTTTTGATATAAGTAATATTGATTTAACAGATATTGATGAAAAAATTAAAACAAAATAGTAGGAAGAATGATATAAGTTGCTCTTAGTAATTCATTGTATCATAAAAATAACAATATTATTAGTAGGTGATGCAAATGCTAAGTAATTATACTTGTTTAGATAGTAAAACATTTAATGTTGAAAAAGACATCATAGCAATTGATAAACAGCTATCTAAAACAATATCTATATTAAATAAAAAAGGCTATTATACTGAAATATGCAGTAGTGCAAGTATATCAAGAACATTTCAAATTAGCGCTATAATTCACGATTTAATTGAAAAAAAATTATTGATAATAAATGATAATACTAAAGATAAAATAAAAAACATAATTAAAAAATATGATTATGATTCAACCCTTATAATATTTAAAGAAGAATATAAATTTGATAATCTACAAAGGGTTATAAATTAATTGGTAAAAACCTATATTATTATTTATCAGCTTTAGAAGAAGAAAAAGATATTAAATTTAAGACACTAATAGAATTAGATAAAGAACATAATAATAGTTTAAAATTGCTAGAAGAATGGGCAAATAAACTATCCAATAGAAAATAAATCATAGATAGAAGGTAAAAAAATGGAAATAGAAGAAAAAATGGATAGAATAGTCAATAAAGCGCGCTTTGGAATATATTGGTTTGGCTGGGATAAAGATACAACCGCTAGATATATCTACATCTCTCTAGGAAAAATAATAAGTAAGAATACAAAATTTTTCTATTCTGTAGAGAAAAAATATGATGAAGATTATCGCTTAAATGCTAGTCAAATGAAAGAAATAAACGAAAAGGATTCATCTTTTCAAGTAACATGCCAAGTATCCGCTAAAATGTTAGTTAATATGTTAAATAGAGTAGGAATAGACGCCAAACTAATGAAAACCGTAAATGCAGCACCATATCAACAAACACCAGATTCACCTTCATATGATGTTTATCATTACTTTGTTCTTTACACTGGTGAAGAAGATAAAAAATATTTCCTAACTTTAAATGCAGACCTTGTAAATATCAAATTTGGTTTTGCTACTGAACACTTTGCTACTAATGTATCATATTATGCAATCGATCCAAAAACTGAAACTTATCGCTTAGATAAAAATGGTCAAAAAATACAGTATTACGAAGGAGAACAAATACTTAACAGCACCATGTCACTTGAAAAATTAAAAGAAATAGATAAACAGATAGGATATCTAACATTATTTGGTAAAGATACCTATGACTATGTACCAAACTTATCAAATATTCATAGAAAGAACGTTGATCAAAAACATATAGACACATTAATATTAAATGATAATGAAAATTTCTATCAAGGATTAGAAGAACTTTTTAAAAAGTTTAATAAAGAAAGAATAAACAACTTATCAGAAAATGAAATAATAGAATTAGAATTATATATATTAACAAGAACAATATCATTAATAGAAAGAAAATTAAACACTCATCTTGATAATGAAACCAAAACAAAAATAATTAACTTCTTATTACAAAAAGACTTTACTTCTATAAGTCTAGAATTAAAAGCCTTTATTAACAAAACTAGTAAAGAAAATCAAGTTGATGTAAACGGAAAAGAACTATACGGTAACGCCTTTGCTATATCTTCTTCAATGATTAATCTATTAAAGTCCATTGAACTATTAATTACATCAAATAATGAAAAAACTTTAGTGGAAAATTCAGCTAGATATAGAAATAGTCTAAGAAACCTATTAAAATTCTATATAGATCAAAGAAAATTAAGACAAAATCAATTAGATTATGAACACCAAGAGTTTAGTAATGAATTCTTATATAAAAAATTAAAAATATTATTCATGCATGACTTTGAATGTGACGAGACAATCAAAACAGGATATATACCACCATTTAGCACATATGGTACCCTAGAACAACAAAACTTTATTAAAGAATATATAAGAAAAATATTTCAAAACGAATTATCAGGTACCGATAATTTTAATAAAAGAATATTATTTTCATCTATCGCATTAGATGATAGTCTAGAAAATTATAGTTTCTTAATTGGTGTATATAACGAAACTAATCTAGAAGAACATACATATTTCTTTACTTATAATCCTAAAACTAACACCCTAGAAGATGATATTTCAGCACTAGAGTTAATAATGAATTACAATATACTAAGTTCTACTGTTAATAAAAAATTAGAAGAAATAGAAAATTCAGGAAGAGCAAAATAATACTTATACCAAACAACTCAAGAATAAATATTGATATTTAAAAGATAAAAAACTAAAAAATAATAGAGTTACAACTATAAGTATATTTAATTTACTATTAGATTAAATTATTAATATTAGATAAGGACTAAATATAATATTATTTTCATACTATTTTATAGGTGGTTATATGAAAAAGATATTACTATTTGTCCTTTTATTTTTTATTAGTGTAAATTATTGTAATGCTAGCACCTCAAGTGCCTACGAATATATATTAATGGATCAAACAACAGGTAGAGTAATTACCGGCAAAAATTATAATACTCCAGCTTTAATAGCGTCTATTACCAAAATAATGACCTGCCTACTTGCAATAGAATCCAATAAATTAGATAACGAAGTAACAGTTGACGATACAATATTAGAATCATATGGTTCCGGAATATATATAGAAGTAGGTGAAGTATTAACCCTAAGAGATTTATTATATGGATTAATGCTAAGAAGTGGTAATGATGCCGCCTTAATGGTTGCCAAATATGTAGGAGGAACTGTTGAAAAATTTGTAGAAAAAATGAATAACAAAGCAAAAGAGATAGGTATGACTAATACTATATTTAATAATCCCAGTGGTCTAGATAATACCGATAGTGGAAACTATTCTACTGCCTATGATATGGCTCTTTTAACTAGATACGCTATGAAGTATTCTGAATATCAAGAGATTGTCAAAACAAAAAGTTATACCTTAAAAACAAACAAAAAAACCTACATATGGGAAAATAAAAATAAACTACTAAACTATGACTATATAACAGGAGGAAAAACAGGATATACTGAAAAAGCTAAAAGAACACTAGTTAGTACAGCAAGTTATGATAATATGGACTTTATCGTAGTAACAATAAGAGATTCTGATGATTGGAATACTCATATAGATCTATATGAATATGCTTTTAACAACTATACAGCCTATAAAGTATTAAATAAAAATAAATTCAATGTTATAGGAGATACCTATTATAACGGAACATTCTATATAGAAAATGATGTCTATATCCCTTTAAAAAATAATGAAACATCTTCTTTAATAAGTAAAATAGTCTTAGAAAAACTCCCAAATTATAAATCTGGAGATAAAGTAGGATATAATTATATATACTTAGATGAAGAATTATTATATAAAGAAAATATCTATATAGAGGAATCTAATAAAAATAAGAAAAATAAAACAATCTTTGATTATATAAGGGAGCTTATAAATGGTTAATTATATATTTGGAATATTTTTAATAATAGGTATAATCTATAGTGCTTTAACCGGAAATATTAGCATAGTAAACCAAAGCCTAATAACATCAGGCACTAAAGCCATCGATATAATATTAAAAATGATTCCTCTTTTATGCCTTTGGCTTGGTATTATGAAAATAGCATCCACTAGCGGACTACTTACTAAAATATCTAAATATGCCTCAATCATAATAAAACCAATATTCCCAGACTTAAAAAAAGAAAGCCCTTCCATAAGTTATATAACTTCAAATATCGTTATGAATATGCTAGGACTTGGTAATGCTGCTACACCATTTGGTTTAAAAGCTATGAAAAGTATGCAAGAAGAAAATAATAATAAAGAAGTTGCTTCTAGAAGTATGATCACCTTTTTAATTATCAATACAGCCTCTGTTACCATAATACCAACTACAGTTATAAGTTTTAGATTACTAAACAACGCTAAAGACGCTACTGATATTATACCCGCTTGCATTATAACTACCATATTATCTTTATTAATAGGCCTAATATTAGATAAAATATTCTATCATATCTGGAGATATTTTGATTAATTTTATTATCCCTATAATTGTTTTATTTATAATTATTTATGGCCTAATAAAAAAAGTAGATATCTATGACGTCTTTATAGAAGGTGTAAAAGAAGGATTAAAAATGATATTAAATATTTTCCCTACTATCTTCACTATGAGTTTATGTATAAATGTCTTAATATCTAGTAATATCATTAACGATTTAACAATCTATCTAGAACCATTACTAGATATCTTAAACTTTCCCAAAGAATTATTACCAATAGCAGTTATGCGCCCTATATCAGGCAGTTCATCTTTAATCTTATTAGATAACATCCTTTCAACATATGGCCCTGATAGTTTTGTAGGCAGAGTAGCATCAGTATTACAAGGAAGTACAGATACAACTATATATATAATAAGTCTATATTTCGCTACTATAGGAATAAAAAAAACTAGATATGCTCTTATAGTAGGATTATTAACTGACTTTATAACGATAATAATTTCTCTTATAGTTGTATCAATATTATTATAAAAAATAAAAAACCACCCTAAAATTATTTCATATTTTCCCATTTTGTGGTATCATTTAATAAAGAAATAAATTAAAGAAATAGGTGGTAAGATGCTGTTTATTGAAGAAGCACTTAATATATGTAATAATAGTAGTGTTTTAAAAGTTATTATGTTTCTATCAAGTCTTTTAAAAATACTTTTTATACTAGTACCAATAGGACTAATAGTAATGATAAGTGTAGATTTTGCCAAAAACGTTATCGCCGGAAATGATGATGACATGAAGAAAAATGTAAGCATAGCCCTAAAACGGATACTTATGGCAGGAGTATTATTCTTTGTTCCTGTAATAGTTAATTTTGCAATAAATATACTAGGTGAGAATGATGTAGCTTTTGCAGAATGTTTTACTAATGCAAATGCTGAAAAAATAGCTGAGTTAGAAGATTTAGAAGACCAAAGAAGAAAAGATGAAGAAGGAAACCGAGTCGATACCACAGTTCCCGATCTCCCAGAAGGCGATTCCCTAGTATCATCAGATTCAAGTGATAGTAAGGTTCATTTCTTAGGCTTTGGAGGAAGTTCTAACAGTGATTGCATTATCATAGAAAGTGATGGAGAATTTGCTATGATTGATACATCGTATGAAAGTAGCGCTGATAAAATAGTAGAATATCTAGAAGACCTAGGAGCAACAGAATTAGAATTCGTTCTCATAAGTCATGCTCACGTAGACCACATATCAGGCTATAATGGTGTAAGCCAAGAAATACCTATAAAAAATCTATATATCAAAGTAAATTCAGCACCTCGTCATGGTGGTTATGGTAGGGTAATGAGAGTAGCCGAAAGAGATGGTACTACCATTAAGAATCCCGCACATGAAGGGAATTCTATAATCGAGCTAGGTAGTATTACTTTTAGACTATATAATATTGAAGGAGTAAATTACCGCGTATCAGACAATAGAAAGGCTGACAACGCCAATAGCTTAGTTGCTGTTGCAGACATTAACGGTGTTACAGTATATTTTTCTGGCGACATAGGAGATTATACCGATTTTTACGGTGTAGATGAAAATACCGAAGTAGAAGTCGCTAAGGAAATTGGACAAGTTGATGTATATAAAGCAGCCCATCATGGATATATGAGTTATAATAACCAAGTAGAAGCATTAGAATATCTAAACCCAACCTATGTAGTATTTACCAATGTAGCAAGTAATGTTAATGGTGTAACAGAAAGAATTAAAAGTGTATGTTCTAATTTTAAAGAACGTTATATCACCGGAGATGGCGATGTTATAATGAGTGTTTCTTCGAGTGGTGAAATATCTTTTGAACAATTATCTAGTTAGTAGAATAATTAGTTAAAATAATCGCATACTATAATGGGAGGCACTTATGAAGAAAGAAACAAAAGTATTATGTGATGTTGAAAACTGTAAATACAATAAAGAAAGTTGTTGTGACTTAGAAGTATTAGATATAAGTTGTACTTGTAAAGGATGCGATTGCAATGATAAAAAAGAAACTATCTGTAAAAGTTTCTCTAAAAAGTAAAATAGTTCTCAAAAAAGAACTGTTTTTTAATGCCTAGGATGAAATAACTCATAATTTTCCTTTAAAGTATCTTTACTAACATTAGTATATATTTGGGTAGTAGATAAATTAGAATGTCCAAGCATTACCTGAATACTCCTTAAATCAGCCCCATTATTAAGTAAGTGTGTAGCAAAAGAATGCCGAAGCACATGAGGAGTAATATTTTTTTTAATTCCCTTATCCTTAGCAATTCCCTTTAAAATAATAAAGAAACCCT
>CASEAD010000048.1 GCA_949285775.1 uncultured bacterium | reverse complement strand
ATACATTCATCATAACTGTTTGACTTTCAATCGCATTAAATATATAAAATATTGCCACACCTAATATTAAAGTAAAAAAGTAGATGGCATAATCTTTGATACTTCTAGCAATATTTTTTAATGATAACTTAAAGAGCATCGTTTAGATCTCCACCTAGAAGTGTTACAACATCAATAATCTTATCAAAAAATTCTTTTCTTGAATCATCACCTCTGTGTAATTCATTAAAAATTTTACCATCCTTGATAAATATTACACGTGTTGCATAACTTGCTGTAAAAGCATCATGCGTAACCATAAGAATTGTTGCTTCTAGTTCTTTGTTTAAATAATCGAATCTTTCTAAGAGCATTTTTGCAGATTTAGAATCTAATGCTCCTGTTGGTTCATCTGCTAAGACAAGTTTAGGATTTGTAATGATTGCTCTAGCTGATGCAACTCTTTGTTTTTGTCCGCCACTCATTTGATAGGGATATTTCTTTAAAGCATCCTTAATATCTAACTCTTTGGCAACTTTATCTACTCTCCTAGCAATCTCACTTGCTGAAACATTTTGAATTGAAAGTGCTAAAGCAATATTTTCATAGGCAGTAAGGGTATCAAGCAAATTGAAATCTTGAAAAATAAAGCCTAGTTCTTCCCTTCTGAATTTATTGAGATTATTACCTTTTAATTTAGTAATATCTTCTCCGACGACAAAGATATGACATGATGTTACTCTATCAATTGTCGATATACAATTTAAAAGTGTTGTTTTGCCAGAGCCTGACGCTCCCATAATGGCAACAAATTCACCCTTGTAGGCTTCAAAAGATATATTGTTGATGGCTTTTGTAAGGCTTGATCTGCTACCATAATACTTTTCAACGCTTTCAATTTTTAATATACTTTCCATATAAATTCTCCTTTCATGCTTACATTTTACGATAAAAAAAGGAATTAATCGTTATTCTAATATTACAGTATATTACAATTTTGTAATACTAAAGATTATTAATCCTTTATTTTATAAAAATCGTTTTCAGAAAATGATATTATAACCTCTGTATATTCATTTTGCACTGATCTGAGCATAATTTTATGTCCTAGTTTCTTACATAATTTTTTTACTATATAAAGTCCCATACCGGTAGATTTGGTTCTATTTCTGCCGTTTTCTCCTGTAAAAGTTTTTTCAAAAACTCTTTTTATATCTTTTTTAGGTATTCCAATTCCATTATCATAAATATGTAAATCTATTTGTTTTGGAAGTTTTTCTACCTTTAATTTAATAATCCTATCTACATCATTTCTTATGTATTTAATACTATTACTTATAATTTGATTAATAATAAATTCTAACCATTTAGAATCAGTAAGTACCATTTCATCTTTAATATCTACTATAAAACTAATATTGTTTGCAAGTAAATCATCTTTATTTTTCATGGCGATATTATTGATAATTTTCTTTAAACTGGTCTCTTTAATCAAATAGTCTTTTTCAGCATTTTCACTTCTTACAAAATAAAGTATTTGATCTACATAATCATCTATTCTTTTTATTTGTTCAACATATCTTTTATCAATTTTATTCTTTTGGTTATGATTCATTAGAGTTAAACTGGCTATGGGTAATTTTATTTCGTGAATCCATAGTTCAATATATTCTTTAAAATCAGTTAAACTAATTTCATATTGTTTTACATTTTCATTCATTGATTTATTTATTTCGTATAACACTTGATAAAGTATTTTTCCATCATAAAAAGATGGTTCATTTAGCATTTCTAATACTAAATACTTTTTATCTAATTTTTCTACGTTGTTAAGCAAATTATTATAAAATCCTCTTCTTTTAAAGTATCCTGTTATTATTACTCCAAAACTGATAATAACAAATACTATTGTTATACCAATAATAACCTCACTAGAAACTTTGAAAGCAAATAACATCATAAGAACTATT
Organism: uncultured bacterium; assembly: GCA_949285775.1. Lineage (GTDB taxonomy): Bacteria > Bacillota_I > Bacilli_A > RF39 > UBA660 > RUG11198. Next base: position 1,766 of record CASEAD010000048.1, on the reverse strand, counting down.
ATATAACCAAAAATAACTAATAATATTTCGATATATTTATCGGTAAGATATTTGCTGAATTTCATAATAATTTATAACCTTGTCCTTTTCTTGTTTCTATTGCGTTTTCTATCCCAAATTCTTCTAATTTAGCTCTTAATCTACTAATATTTACTGTTAGGGCATTTTCATTTACGTATTCTTCGTTATTCCATAGTTCTGTCATTAACTCATCACGTGTTACAATATTTCCTCTGTTAGAAAGTAAACAGGAGAATATAATCATTTCGTTTTTAGTTAGATCTAACTCTTTATCATCTTTTATGAGCATTCCTTTGTTTTGATATACTAATACACCATCATAATATGATTTATTTGTGTTATTTTCCATTCTTTTAAAAATATTAGCAATTCTTAAAAGTAGGATTGTTGGATTATATGGTTTTGTTATATAATCATCTGCACCATAAGACATAGATAATACTTCATCTGTTTCTTTTACTCTACTAGTTACAATGATAACTGGAGTATTAGATTTTTTTCTAAATTCATGCAATATAAGCTCGCCATTTATATTTGGTAAGTTTATATCCAAAAGTAATAAATCAAACTTATTGTTTAGAATATCATCTAAAGTATTGTCAAATCTTTCAAGCAAAATTGCTTTATAGCCTGATGATTCTAATAATTCTTTTAGTTCATCTCTAATTGTATTATCGTCTTCTACAACCATTATAGTTTTCAATTTATCACCACGTTTCACTATTAATTATATCATATTTTTATTAACAAATATATTATAATAATGTAACATCAATAGTTGTTGATAAAATTATTTTATTAGGTTGTTGATTACATAACAATACCAATCTTTTATAAATACTACTGATACTAAAGTATAATCGTTTTTTCTTTTTTAAATTCCTTACTTCCTATATATAATACTAAAATTGGTTTTTTTATTTTTAAATAAGTAAGTAGTCTATAATGATATTTTAATATTTCAAAACTTGCCTTTACTACTTCTTTTCTAGTATTGTTGATGCCGCTATATTCACTATGATATGAATTCTACTCTCATATTATTTGATTAACTTAGTTGGGGTTTGATGAGCGTTCTAATAGGGAGTAAAATAGTTAAAGCTTACTTCTTTTTTTGTTGATTTTCTTCTTTGTATAAGGGTAAGTACTAGAAGATGTCCCTTCTATTGTTTCACTAATACAGGTATAGCTTAGTCTTATTTTCATACTATCACTAGTAATAGGATGTTCTTATTTTAAAAACTTATCATTAACTTTTTTTATAAAATTATACTCTTTTGTTCTAAGTATTTGAATTTTTCTGTTACTGATTATTGAAGTAACATATTCTACATTTTTATAGAAATTATTATCACCATCGATTGTGATTAATAAATTTTTAGTACGGTTAAATGGTTTTATTATAATTTCTTTATTATCTGGTAGAATTACAGAGTTTAATAAATTTCTATAGGACTTGTTATTTAGTGGAGCAATTGGAGTTAGTTGTAATGAATGAAAAGTATTATAGACAATACTTCCTCCAAAACTTAAGTTATAAGCAGTAGAACCAAAGGAAGATGCTAAAAGTAGTCCATCTCCTACAAAATCTTCTAATAGTATACCTTCTACTAATACTTGCAAATTCACTGTATTTAAGTCCATGTCGCGAATTACCATTTCGTTTAAGGATAATTGTTTTGAGATGGTATCTGGTGTTTTTATTGCAATTTCTTGAATACCAATATTTTCTATTTTATAATTTT
>CASEAD010000047.1 GCA_949285775.1 uncultured bacterium | reverse complement strand
ATAAATATAGAGTCTTAATAGAAAAAGAAATAGATATAGAGTATAAAGATAATACTTTAGTGTTAGATAATATAGATTATAAAACAGAATTAGATAAGGAATTATTAAGAATATTAGATATTGTTAATAGTTATTGTAATGTAGTAGATGAGTATTATAGAGAATTAAATAATATTAAAAAATATAAGAATATGTTAAATAATAATGATAATAAAAAAGAAGTAACAGATGATATAATAATAAATATTATTTATTTATTACAGGGAATTAAAGATGATAATGTAGTTGCTAGTTTTAGAGAAATACTAAATAAATACCATACTATTATATATAATAATATAGATAAGTATAGGGATAAATATTTATCAAATAAGGGTATTACCGAAATAGAAAGTATTACAGATATTAAATTAGAGTTTATAAAGGAAATTAATAATTGGTATGATAAGTTTAAATTAATATTACAATTAGAGAATATTTATAAGGAAGAAGAGGTTAGAGTTACTAGAGGACTAGATTATGGTGTATGTATACATAGTATAGTTATGGATATAAAGAAGTTAACAAGTAATGAAGATGTATTGGAAGAAATAGATAGAATATTATTAGAGTATAGAAATGTAATAAGTATAAAAGATGGTGATAAAATAAAAGAAGGACAGAGAAGTGTATTTAATAAGTTATGTAAGTTATATTATAAAGTAGAAATTAATAAAAATAATAGAGAAAAGAAAAAGAAAAGAAGAGTAATAGAAGTATATGCCTCTCCTTGATAATATAGTTAATAATTTATTAAAAAAATATAAGTCCTTTGGTTTAGATGAAAATAAAAATAAGAAGAATATCTATAAAAGCAAATTAAAATAATCTTGAAAGAAATAGAAAATAAATAGTAATTAGAATTGTTAAGGAGGAGTATCGTATGAAAGAAAAAATTGATATTTATAGTTTTATTTATAACTATAAAGATACCAAATACGTAAAAGCATTATTTGCATCATTTAAAAAAGATATGAGAATAACAAAAAATTATAAAATAGATACCTTAAGAGATTGGTTTGTAGAATGGATTAGATATAATAATGATATGGCAAAAGAGTTTGTAAGACAATTAGATGAAGAAGTTGGTATATTACCAAGTACTATTGTAGAAGTAGGTAAAGGACGATTAGATACTATTGCTCCAAAACTTGAAGAAAATGGCTATAATATGACTGTTATATCTCCTTATGCCAGTACTTTTGAAAACCAAATTAGTAAAATTGAAGGTACATTAGATTATAGCACTAAAGAAGGAGTAATTATTACACCTAAGAAATTTATTCTTTTAAATAGACTAAAAACAAGGGCTTTAATGACTACCTTACCAGCAGATGAAAGAGATATTAATACATTACTTGGTATCGCTAATGATGGATATGATGTAATTTTTGGAGCATATAATGATATTGATGGTGCTAATTATCAAGAGAATATAGAAAGATTAAAAAAATTAAGAGAATTTATTCAAAGCCAATCACAATTAAATATCAAAGAATATAATAATAATTTAGGTACACAAAACTATAGTGCTATACGTATTAGAACAAGATAATAATATAAGGTTATTAATAATAAATTGATAATCTTTTATTTTACAAATATATATAAATATGTTAATATATATTAAAGGAGCAATATATGAAATTAGGAAATAAAAGAATACAAATGATTAAACAAGCTTATAAAGAAACCAAAAAAAGCTCTTTACTTGTATATTTAATATTAAGAGGACTAGTAATATTATGTATGATATTACAAATATTAAATAAAGAATGGGAAAATGTTGCCCTATGCTTATTATCACTCATATTATTTATAATACCCTTCTTTATCCAGAGAAAGTTTAAAATAACCTTGCCTAATACTCTAGAAACCATTATTTTTATCTTTATTTTTTCAGCTGAGATATTAGGAGAGATTAACAATTTTTATGGTATTATTCCTTATTGGGATACAATGCTTCATACCATAAACGGCTTTTTAGCAGCGGGTGTAGGATTTTCTTTAGTAGACTTACTTAATAAAAATAGTAAAAAAATTAATTTATCACCCCTTTACTTAGCGGTAGTATCTTTTTGCTTTTCTATGACAATAGGAGTAGTATGGGAATTCTTTGAATTTGGTATGGATTATTATTTAAAATTTGATATGCAAAAAGACAGAATAGTAGATTCTATTTCCTCAGTATACTTAGATGAAACAAAATCTAATACCCCCGTAATTATAGATGATATTGAAAAAACAATTATTTATAGTACTAATGATAATGGAGATGTAGAAGAAATAATTATAGATGGTTATTTAGATATAGGTATAATTGATACTATGAAAGACTTATTAGTTAATTACATTGGAGCCTTTACATTTAGTATATTAGGAGCCTTATATGTATCTAATAGAGAAAAATATGCCTTAGCATCTAACTTTATACCTATTAAAAATAAAGAATAAAATAATAAAGGATAGTGTGAAAAGTTTTATGGAAAACTGCCACTAAAACTATCACTAAATAGATATCTATAAAAAACAGATAAAATTGTTCTTTGAAAATAGAATTAATAGATAAAAAGTTGATTAAATCACTATTTTGTTGCATGGTAAAAAGAAGTTTTTAAGATACTTTTTTAAAAACTATTCTGAGTATGTTTTAGAATATTCGCTTGCTAATTTAATTAGCTCAATCCATTTATTTGGCATATTATTAATACCATCTAATTCTGGTAATTGAACTGGTGTCTTCCAATCTAATGCCTTATTAGGCCTTAGAAAATTTGAGCAAGTAGCAAATAAGACCATATAATTATTGGCATTATCAAGTGAAGTAAAGCCACCCTTAGGACGATAATAGTATTTTAAAGTTCTATTAAATCGTTCTATGATTTGTTTCTGGCTTCGATATTCTTTCGAAATATCATCTTGATTTGTAAGTCCAATAACTTGATATAGATTAAAAGGTAAGCCATTTTGAGTCCAATATTGGACTGCAACATTATAAATTGGATTCCCATCAGAAATTACTTTTAAAGATTCTGGAAGTTTATCATATTTTGATAAAGTTGAATATGCGGCCTTAATTGAAGATAATGAATCACGTTTTTCAAATACTCTATATGAAGTAACTATCTTTTTTATAGCATCAAAGTAGAAGAAAATATAAGCAGTTTTACCTAGAATTTTAATATAAGTTTCATCCGCTGCAATAGTATCAGATAATTCATAAGGATAGAATTCTAATAATGCCTGTATAGTTGGAGATACTGATTTACAATAATTTTCGACAGTTTTATAAGAAATATCTACTTCATGTATATCTTTTAGAATGGATGAAGTTTGTCTATAAGAAAGTCCATAATTAACATGATATGTAAGGCAAAGACCAAGTATATATTGTGATGAATAAATCTTCGATAGATCAACAGGTTGTTTAACAAAATCACGATAATCTTTAGTAAGTGTAGGTAAATCAATGTTAAATTTTCTATATATGTAATGCATTTTAAAAAGAGTAGGATTTTCTTTATATTTCTCTTTGTCGGCAAGAGTTAATGAAGCTAAATTGTTTAAATAATATTTACAATTATTATTTTTGCAGACATAAACATCATAATCTTCGCGAGATACACGTTTAGTTAAAGTGTGTCTGCAATGTGGACATTTCAAAATAACATCATTTATTTTATTAGGATTGTGTACAAAAATATGAGAACAAACTTTACATTCAAATTGTGTTTGTTTGCCATTATTATTGTAAATGTATTCTTTAGGAGCACCACAACAGGGACACTGAATATTAATATTTAAGTCTTTGCGACGATTAATAGGTTTAATATTATTATCTTTAATAAGTTGTTTATAATCTTTATGTTCAAGTTTAACAAATGGTTCAATAATTGGTTGTTCATCAACTTTAAATAATCGATATTTTTCATCAGTAGGCTTGTTATTGATAATTACATCATCAATCTTGATAAAATTTGATAAGAAAATGATAATTTTCCAAATAAATTTATTAATTCTATTTAAAAATTCAATTAATAGTGTTATAATTTTAGACATGACATATACCTCGTTTCTATGTTTTTGTTCTAAATATATTATAACGGGATATGTCATTTTTTAATAGATATAAAATGAATTTTTTAGTATGAATTTTTCATCCAAAAAGGGAGTCATTGATTAAATACTAAAAAAACGTTGAAATACAAAGGAAAAAGTGGTTAGTAGTGCAATAACTTTGCACACTACCT
>CASEAD010000046.1 GCA_949285775.1 uncultured bacterium | reverse complement strand
CCCAAAAAGTTCCTTTTTAATTATTCTATATATTCATAATTCTCTCCAACATAATTATTAACAATATATCTACTAATATTAAGTGGATTATTTAAATAAATATCATCATCATTCTTATACTTATCAGGAATATATATTGCACTTATAACAGAATTCCTTATCTCCTCTACTCCCTCCATATCAATATCAAAATAATCCATCATCCAATCAGAACGCAAACTATGAAGCCCATGATCCCCCTGTAAAATAATAATACCATCCTCATCATTATCCTTAATAAACTCTAATATATCCACAAGCAAATAAGTAGAATAAATATAATTACCCAAATAATAACTAACATTATTATAATTACTATCATCTAACACATTACCATTAATATCAAAAGTCATAGGAAGATGATTTAACTTATAATCTACAAACACAAAATTATTACTATCACTATCCATAGATAAATCTAACCCCTTAACAATAGCCTTGGCTACCCAATAATAAGTATTATCTATATAATAATAATCACTAACATCCATACTATCATAATCAATAACATCATAATCCAATATATCAATATCCTTAACCAAATCCCCAACCATACTACGATTAATAAAATACTTAAAATGTACTAAATCACTCATCAAAGATAACCTAATATCACTATTATTACTTATATCCCTAAACTCCCCATCACCATCTTCCAAACTACTACCACTATCACTATAAAAATAATAATCATAATAATAATCAACCATCAAAGAAGAATACTGATTAAATTCCGCTATAGCATAAGTAGAATACCCCTTCTCCTCTAAAGCATTAAATACCTCATTATTAAACCTCTTATCTTTTAACTCATCATAACTAACTATAGAATACCCCCTCTTACTATTATTCAAAAAATCATCTTCCAAAGAAGTCAAATAATCCTTAAAAAACTCATCATAATAACTAGGATTAAATAGCGCTACTAAAGCCGTATTAGTATGATGCCCTACTACCATCTCTGCATTCTCGTTAACATAATAATTATTACTATCCAAATAATCCCTAAAATAACTATCACTATAACCAAAATACTTACTCATACTCTCCATACTCATCATCGCGTCACAATGAATCCAATATATATTAGGACTAGCACTATCCTCCTCTATAACAAACTCCCTATCAAGAGAATAACTACTACTATTCATAAAATAATATCCCAAATTATAACAACCCACAATAAAACTATATCCAAATAAATATATAATAACAAAATAACAAATAAATATACCACTATCTAACCTAAACCTAATAAACTTCTTCATAATAACTATAAGTAATAAAATAAACATAACAAACAACATAAACCCAATTAAATTATATTCCATAAAATAAAAACAACATATAAAACATAATATCAAAAACACCTTTTGTTTATCTCTAATAAGAAAACTAATTAATAAGTAAATTACCAAAGTAATAACAAAAAAAATAACACTACAAAAAATAACTTCCCTAAATAATATTTCATTTATATAATCAATAGTAAAATTATTATTATAAATAGCCAAAAATCTACTCATATAAATAAAATTAGGTAGCAAAAATAAAAGTACCCTATTATGTGTTAACTTCTCCAATAACTCCTTATTCTTCATTATACCACCTTCATTAAATAAATAACCCTCTTACTATTCTTAACATCCCTCTTTTTAACTATCTTATAATACTTACCAAAACACTCCTCAAAATTATTTATATCATAATCATCAAATATATCATTCCTAGTCTTAAGCAACTTCTCCACCTGAGAATCATCCTTAGGAACAAACTCAATAATCAAATACTCCCCTAACTCAGAAAACCAACTTGCTACCTTATCAAAAGGAACATTATTAGAAATAGAAATATGATGTATAAGCGCTAAAGCAATAACACACTTAACAGGAGCCCTATCATTAAAACTCTTCCTCTCACATAAATCTACCCCAATTGAAGGACTAGGATTAGTCAAATCTAATAATAATGGCAAAATATTCTTCTCATTATTCTCTCTTACTAAATTATAACTCCTATTAACCGCATTAACATCTATATCAAAAGAAATAACATATCCCCCAATATCACTAACAACTCTCGAATACTTCCCATCATTAGAACCCAAATCCCATATAACATCACTATTACTTATATTAATATATTTTACATAATCCCTAACACAATTAACCTTACACCTATCTGCAATCTCATCATAATTAGTATTATCATAATACTTATCCCACTCACTATTACAATATTTACGCCTTAACTTACTAATCTGCCTCTCCATCATAAGTACCATATTAACAACACTATTCTTAGACATATAAACACTCTTAATATTATTACCACTACTATTCTTATTAATAGATCTACTATGTAACCTAATATGCTCTAAAGAAACCAAACCACCCCTCCCCTTTAATACATTACTAGCAACATCCAAAGGAATCCCATCAATATAATTCTTAAGTAAACAATTCAAATTCTCATCTACATATCTCATTAACAATAAAGGCGCCATAAAATGCCTACAAAACTGCCCATATGCTCCCCAAGCACTACCATCTACATAAAAATCAAAAGATAAAGTATCAATAAATATAGGCTTACCCTTATAAAATTGTATATTATAACCACTAGCATCCTTAAGCACCATATCATATTTTAAACATATCTCCTGAATCTTTAAAGTAAGCATACCAGCATCTTTCAATTCCTCAAAACACCATTCATAAGGATAAGATATAAAAGGTATCTTTTCCACACATATAACAATATAATCCTTATTTCTCTTAACCTCCTTATGACTAATCAATAAACCACTACTCACTAACTCATCATAAAGACCACTATTCATCAAATAATCATACTGCTTAAAATAACACTTATTAATCTTTCTATAAACTAAATTATCTTCATAATATATATAACCTGCAGGATCACGAAAAGAAGAAAATTCCCTATTTTCCCTTTTTTTCATTTTTCTTAAATATCCCCTTAACAAAACTCATAAAATTAGTCTTAAATGTTACAAAAAAAGCACCAACACCTGCAATAGCTGCAATTAACATTTGAACAACCATACTACCAGTACCTGGATCAAAATACATAACTATTCCTCCATTTCTATCATTGATATACACTAATTATACCACAACATAAAATAATATACTAGCACAAAATATATATTACCATATTATTTCATCTATATTATATTTAGGCCTATGTTTAGTCTCAATATATATCTTAGATATATATTCCCCAATAATACCAATACATAATATCTGAAAACTCCCAAGAAAACATACAAAAGCAATAATAGAAGCCCACCCACTAACAAATGAAGCTCCACTAATACGCCCTATAATAACATAAATTAAATATCTTTCATAACTAAACATTCTACCTATTACTATATACATCAAAATATTCATAACTATCTATCT
>CASEAD010000045.1 GCA_949285775.1 uncultured bacterium | reverse complement strand
TACTATGGTGTTTGCCGATATATGTATTATTATGGGGATAATTATATTTTTATATTTATTGTAAAAAATGGTTATTATTAAGCCTAGGATAAAAGCATATAGTATTTGAACTGGGTTTATATGAATGATAGCAAAGATAGATGTACTTATTAAGATAGACTTATTAGTATTATAGTATTGATTTAGTCTGTTATATAATATATATCTAAATAATATTTCTTCATATATAGGGCCTATTAGTCCAGAAGAGATGATTGCTAGTGGTATGGGTAATGTTTTAGTACCAATATTGTTTGTTAGTTTAAAGATAATCATGTTTAAAATTAAAGATATAGATATACCTATGGATATTGTTAGGTACAATGTTTTTATATTTGGTTTTATTTTTGATTCTTTTATTTTGTTTTTGTTATATAAGTAGATGATAGTTATAAGGTAGTATATTAATAAGAAGAATATGCAATAGGTATTTATAAAATTATTTAGGTTATTGTGTCCTAGTAAGGTATAGATTATACATAATATAAGTATTAATATGTATTGTAAGATATATGTTATTATTATTTCTTTCATAGATTTTAGAATTATTTTTATGTTATTCATTTTTTCACCTTCTTTATTGCTTAGAAAAAATAGACTTGTTAGGTCTATATATTTAGAATGAGACATAGTTATTGGTTTTATATATGGTATCATTTATTTTGATATAGATAGAGTACTTTCCTTCTAATGTTTTGTTTGATATATGTTGATATGTTACTTTGGGATTTATATCGTATACTTTTTTATCTAAGAATTTATCTAATATTAAGTATAATTTATCTGTTTCTTGGAAATTTCCTGTTATTATTAGTTTGTCTGTTTCTTTGGTTATATTTATATTGTATTTGTTATAGTTATCATCTATATTTTTATAATTAATTAGTAAGATGTTTTCTTTGGATTCTTTAGTTTCTTCGGTTGTAAATGTTATTCCTTTAGATAGTTCATAGTTATTATTTGTATATATAGGTAATAATATTTTATTTTCTAATGGTAGGTCTTTGGTGTTTATTTTTTTGGAATAATTATTGGTATTAGGGTTTATTTCTAATATTTCGTCATTGTTAGATAGGGTTATTATTTCATTATTATAAGATACTGTATTATAAGTGTTATCTAGTTTATATTCTTTTATGATAGTACCTGTTTGTTTATCTATTTCTAAGAGGTTATTAGATAATACTAAGATTGTGTTATTGGTAAGAGCGTAAGAACCATAATATCCTCTTGTTATGTTATATTCTGTATATACTTTACCTAAGAGGTTTATTTCTGTTAGACCGGTTGAAATGTTTTCTGTTAAGTAATTATTAGTACTTAATAATAGATTGCCATTATCTAGTCTTGTTATTTTTTTAGAGTATTGTTCTGTTAAGTACCATCTTACTTCGTTATTATTATCTATGGCATATGTGTAATTATCTGATGTTATAAAATATAAGTTGTTAGTGTTATTTTCTTGTTTTATGGGGATTAAATCTTCTGGTAAAGGGGTAGTTTTTAGATTGAATGTTTTTATGGTGTTATTATATGTAATAGTTATAGTATTGTTATAGTCTGGGTATAGGCCTAATACTTCTAGGTAATGTACTTTAGATGGTTTATATGTTTTAGAATAGGTAGAGTTAGGATCTTTTCCTTCTACGGTTATGGTTATTTCTTCTTCATCTGGTGTTTCAAATATTATAAGGGCTGTTAGAGGAGATATTTTGTAGGGGTTAATTATAATGTTGGGGTTATCTATTGTATATCCATAGCTTGTAAAATATTCTTCTAGTGTGGTTTGGTAATTAATAATATCTAGTTTTTCATTGATTTTTGTTTTTGCGCTTACTACTTGATATCCTATTATTGGCGCTAAGATTAAAAATATTATAAGGGATAATATAATTATTTTTTTATTCACTGCTTATTCACTACTTTCTACTTCATATATATATCATTTTAGCATAGATATTGAAAAAAGACTAGTTTATTTAGTCTTAGTTTACATTTATATATTTTAGATGTTCTTATCATATTCTATATCTGATATTTCATACTTTCTTTTGCTTGAAATAGTTGTTAGGATCTTAGTAGAACTCCAACCTAATAGTGCTAAAATAAAGAAATATACAATACCAAAGACAGTAAATGTTGGTGCTGTTTCGGTTAGTAGGCCTATAATGGCAGCGCCGGCACTCATTGAGGTAACTATTGTTAGACTATCAACTGATTTGTTAGTAACATCTTGTTTTAAGGCGTCAAATAGTTTTTGGGCTGATGTTACATAGTTTTTAGTCATTTCCCATAGTGATTCGATATATTCTAGAGTATCTTTTAGTGTTTCATATCTGTATCCTGAGATTGCTAAGAACTCTTTTAAATCTGTATCACTTTTAGCAATTTTTTCTCTAGTTGATATATATGTACTCATTTGATTAATTCTACCATCAATTAGGTTAATTGTTTTAGCATAACCTTCTAATTTGCTAGTAAATTTTACTATTTCTGATCCTTTGACACTGACATTTTCTTTAACAGCGTCTATTTTTTCCCATATTATTCTATGTAAGTTTAGGTATCTATGTAATTGGCCTTTAAATTCTCTTATAAATATTTGTTCTTCTATATATCTTTCTATATTAGCAAAAGATTGTTTTTTATTATTGATAAAATAGTATTTGTCTCCTCTTATTACATCATAATTAGAATTTTTGAATTCAAAATATTTTTGTTTTTCTGTTTTTGATAAGAGTTCTTGCATATTTTCTTTGGTGGCATTAGAACATACTATGAAATATGGATATACGGTTTCAATATTTGCTAGTTCTTTGGGAACTGGGGCACCAAGACTAAATAAATAGCTGAATGCTGGTGATAGTTTGTTTTCATAATAATTTTTAACTTTTTCTATATCGGTAAATAAAGTGTCTTCGCTTACATTTTCGTTACTAAGTACGATTAATCCATCTTCAAATATTTTTACCGCTATATGAGATGCAGTTGTAAAGCTTACATATTCTTCTCCTGAAACACCGTAATCTATATTACCAATTTCTAGGTTAGTTCTATGTTCTGCTAGTTTTTCTTTATCTAAATTTAATTGACTGCTACTATTTCTTATAAAATCATATATTTCTGATAGTTGTAGCATGGTTCTTTGAAACCACCCACCTATATAAATCTTTTCTATTTTCATTCTTCAACACCTGACTTCTTTATTTTTTTAGAGAAGAAACCTGCATCTTCTCTAGTAAACCCGTAATGGTAGTAACAAGCATGAGCAGCGGTTCTAAAGTTTTTAGACCATAATTTTAGAGCAATACATCCTTGTTCTTGGCACAGTTCTGTGATATAATCTAGCATTTGGGTTGCAACCTGTTTTCTTCGGCATGCTTGTCTAACGCATACATGGTTTAATATAGCAAATTTATTCATTTTGCTATACATGGTAGGGATAATTGTTGCTTTAGCGTGGGCAATTATTTTATGGTTATAAATTCCTACTACATATATTTGATTTGGATCATTTTTTGTTGTTTCAAATATTTCTTTAGCATATTTTAATGAATTTCTCTCGTCAAAACATTCATTACATAATTCGACAATTTCTTCTATGTCTTCTGATTTTGCTTCTCTAAATACTACTGGCATAGATTCACTCCTTTATTTTTGT